>CAYSCB010000167.1:0-6743 GCA_964429335.1 uncultured Aquihabitans sp. | reverse complement strand
CGACGGCTCGGCCAACCGGAGGACATCGCGGCGGGAGTCCTGTTCCTGGCGTCGCCGGCGGGCAGCTTCATCACCGGCAAGGTGATCGAGATCGACGGTGGCATCCAGGCGGGCAACCTGGGTCTCGGGATCCCGGATCTGGAGCCAACGTGATCACTCAACGTGATCGTTTGTGCACTCTCCGTTGATACCCTGACACAGTGTTGCGCTGGGCGTCGAGACGGAACGACGGAGAAGACGTGCGCCTCACGGCGTTCGACCAACTCCTCGACCGCCTGTTCGCGCGCTTCGTGAGCGTGTCGACCACCGCCCTCGGCACAGCGTTGCAGACGACCGTCCAGGAGCTCGGCGAGTTCGTCGGAGCGGATCGCAGCTACACGCTCCGCTTCGACTGGGGCGCAGGCACGTCCAGCATGACCCACGAGTGGTGCGCACCGGGAGTCGAACCCTGCTTCGAACAGGAGCAGGACCTGCCGATCGCGGTCGGGCCGATGATGCAGGCGCGACTGGAAGCACTCGAGGTCAACCAGATCGATGACGTCTCGGTGCTGGATGGTGACTGGCTGGCGGACCGGGAGTTCCTCGAGTCCGAGGGGGTCGCCGCCATCCTCGAGGTGCCGTTCGCCCTGGATGGACGCCTGGCCGGCCTCATCGGGTTCGACATGGTCCACGCCCCCACCCGATGGCGTCCCGAGGACGTCATCGCGTTGCGAGCGGTCGCCTCGCTGCTGGCGAACGTCCTGTCCCGTGCCATCGCCGAGTCCACGCTGGCATCGGCGGTCCAGGAGCTCAACGCCGTGTTCGGCGACGCCCCCGTCCCGTTGATGCTCTGTTCCCCCGCGGGCAAGGTGCTGCGGGCGAACCGCGCGGCGGCGGATCTGTTCGGCATGGCACCTGACACGATGGTCGGGATGGACCCGTCCGAGCGGATCCATCCTGGCGATCTCGACGACGTCCTCCCGACCTGGGTGGGGATGCTCGAACGTGGTGGATCCGACACCTCGGCGGAGCAGGTCCGACTCTTGACCCCGACCGGCTACCGATGGCACCGCGTGGAGGCGACCGCGACGCGCGGACCCACCGGAGCGTTCCGCTACTCCACCGTGCACCTCGTCGACGTCGACGACGCACGACGCACCGTCACCCAGCTCAGTCGCAGCGAACATCGATTCGGATCCCTCGTCGAGTCCCTGCCCGACGCCGTGATGCGCTTCGACCGCGACTACCAGGTGATCTTCGCGAACGCCACGGCGATCCGCACCAGCCAAGCCATGGCAGCAGCAGGCGTCATCATGAAGGACGGCTGGCCACGACTCGACGCCATCACTGCGAACACGCTGGGCGAAGCCCTCGGCCTGGCGTTCTCGAAGGGCAGCTCCATCACCGTCGAGTACTCGGTCGGTTCCGGCGACGCCGAGATGTGGAGCGAGTCGACGCTGGTACCGGAGGTGGGCGGCGACGGTGACGTCGAGACCGTCCTCCTCGTGGCGCGGGACATCACGGATCGTCGACGCCACGAGTCCGATCTCGCCCATCGGGCCACCCACGACGACCTGACGGGCCTCCCCAACCGCTCCCTGCTGCTGACGACGATGGCCCGGGCGACCGACACCCTCACCGTGCAGGGCTCCCGGCTCGCGCTGTTGTTCATGGACATCGACCGCTTCAAGACGATCAACGACACGCTCGGCCACGGCATCGGCGACGAGCTGCTCTGCCGCGTGTCCGAGCGGTTCCTCGCCGTGCTGCGACCCTCTGACACGCTCGCCCGCCTCGGCGGCGACGAGTTCACGGTGCTGCTCCCCGACGTCGACTCCGACGAAGCGATCCGGATCGCCCACCGCCTCCAGGCCTCGTTGCGGGAGCCCGTCGAGATCAACGGTTCGAGGTTCCGCCTCACCACGTCGATCGGTGTGGTCGAGACCGATGAACCAGCACGACCCGAGGACCTGCTGCGTTGGGCTGACGCTGCGATGTACGAGGCGAAAGCGCAGGGACGTGACCGGGTGTGCCGGTTCGACGATCGGATGCTCGCAGAGGTGAACGAACGCAACGAGCTCGACCGGGAGCTCTCCTCGGCGCTCGACCGTGGCGAGTTCGAGTTGCACTTCCAGCCAGAGGTCGACATCCACTCCGGCAGGGTCCTGGGATGTGAGGCTCTCGTCCGTTGGCGTCACCCGATCCACGGGCTCATGTCCGCAGACCGCTTCATCCCACTCGCCGAGGAGAACGGGGCGATCGTGGGACTCGGGTGCTGGGTGCTGCGGACCGCGTGCCACACGGTGGTGCAGTGGCGTGCCGACGGGATCGTCGACGACGACTTCGTGCTGCGGGTGAACCTGTCGCCGCGCCAGCTCGAACTGCCGGAGCTCGCCCCGGAGGTGGCGAACCTCCTCGAGTCGATCGGGCTCGCGCCGTCGTCGCTCTGCCTCGAGGTGACCGAGACGGCGGTGATGCGCGACGTGCAGGCGGGCCTCACCGCGTTGAGCAGCCTGCACGACATCGGCGTGACGCTCGCGATCGACGACTTCGGCACCGGCTACAGCTCGCTCAGCTACCTCAAGCGCTTCCCGCTCGACGTGCTCAAGATCGACCGGAGCTTCGTCGACGGGCTCCCCGACGACCTCGACGACCTGGCGATCACCGGCGCGATCCTCCACCTCGCACGCTCCCTCGACCTCGTGGTCACCGCCGAGTGCGTCGAGACCGAGGAGCAACGCCAGGCGCTCGTGGACCTCGGCTGCCGACGTGCCCAGGGCTACCTGTTCGCACGGCCGATGCCGGCCGTCGACTTCGTCGACTACGTCAAGGCGCCCCAGCGCGTGCTGTCCCCCGGCTAGGTAGGGTGCCGCCGCACCCAGGATCCAAGGGGGAACCATGCCGGCCGTGCTGACCGAACGGGACGGGCACCTGCTCGTCGTCACGCTGAACCGCCCAGAACGCCAGAACGCGATCAACGGCGAGATGCTCGTGCGGATGCTCGACGCGTTCGTGGAGGCTGACGAGGACCCCGACATCCGAGCCGTCGTGCTCACCGGAGCGGGCGGCAACTTCTGCTCCGGCGCCGACCTGAAGGAGATGGCCGGCGGGCATCAGGGCGATGCCGACGCCGACGAGATCGACGTCCAGGGCCGCCTCGCCGCGGATCCGGACCTGCCGTGGAAGGCGCTGCTGCGCAGCTGGCGACCGGCGGTTCCGCTCATCCTCGCTGCGGAGGGCACCGCAATCGCGGGTGGCACCGAGTTGCTCGGCGCCACCGAGGTGCGCGTCGCCGGGGAGTCTGCGCGGTTCGGCATCTCGGAGGTCCGGTGGTCCCTGTACCCGATGGGTGGCTCAGCGGTGCGCATCCCACGCCAGATCCCCTACACCGTGGCGTGCGAGCTGCTCCTGACCGGTGAGCACATCACGGCACGGCGGGCACTCGAGCTCGGATTGATCGGCCACGTCGTGCCGGACGGCGAGGCGCTCGCGAAGGCGAAGGAGATCGGCCACCGCATCGGTGCCGGCGGCCCCCTCGCGGTCAGGGCCATCCTGCGGACCCTGCGGGAGACCAACGGCATGGAGGAGCGCGAAGCACTCGATCACGAGTTCACCTACGGATGGGACGTCTTCGGCTCCGAGGACGCGAAGGAAGGCCCGCGGGCGTTCAAGGAGAAGCGGACGCCGAACTTCCAGGGCAGATGAGAGCACCACCGGTGCAACGGGACAGGACAGAGAAGCGGACGCCGAAGTTCGAGGGCAAGTGACGACGGGCTGAAGGAGAACGGCGATGGATCTTGGACTACAGCTCGGCTACTGGGGGCAGCTCCCGTCACCCGACTGGGTGCAGCGAGCGCTCGAGGCGGAGCGCCTCGACTACACGTCGGTGTGGACCGCCGAGGCGTGGGGATCCGACGCGTTCACGCCGCTCGCCTACCTCGCAGCGCTGACCGATCGGATCCAGCTCGGCACCTCGGTGGTGCAGCTGGCTGCACGCACCCCGACCGCGACCGCGATGTCGGCGATCACACTGGATCACCTGTCCGGCGGTCGGTTCCGACTCGGTCTCGGTGTGTCGGGACCGCAGGTCGTCGAGGGATGGTACGGGCGACCGTCGAACAGGCCACTCGCCCGGACCCGCGAGTACGTCGAGATCATCCGGCGGGTCCTCGCCCGGTCCGAACCGCTCGAGTTCCAGGGTGAGCTGCACCAGCACCCGTACCACGGCGAGGGGTCGGTCGGGCTCGGAAAACCGCTCAAGTCGATCGTGCACCCGCTGCGCCGCCACATCCCCATCTACCTGGGTGCCGAGGGACCGAAGAACGTCGCGCAGACCGCCGAGATCGCCGACGGCTGGTTGCCGCTGTACTACTCGCCGTTCCGCCAGGACGTCTACGCGGACCAGCTGGCAGGGGCGAAGGACGACTTCGAGGTCGCTGCCATCACGACGTTCGCCGTGACCGACGACGACGAGCCCGAGACGATCGCGGATGCCCTGGCCGTCACCCGGGCGATGCTCGCGTTCTACATCGGCGGCATGGGTGCCAAGGGCCAGAACTACCACACGAAGCTGGCGGCGAGGATGGGACTCGGTGAGCAGGCCGAACGCATCCAGGACCTGTTCCTCGACGGTCGTGGCGACGAGGCCGTCTGGGAGGTGCCCGTCGAGTTCGCGGACGAGATCAGCCTGGTCGGGACCCCGGCGCGGATCGCGGAGCGCGTCGCCGCGTGGAAGGAGTCAGCGGTGACCGAGCTCCTCGTCGCCGCGGGTTCGGTCGACCAGGTCCGTCAGGCGGCGGAGATCATCCTCCCGATCTGATCGCGAGCCGAACTCGGGGGAATCGGACCTCTGAGCCGTCGAAATCCCCCAAGAACGGAGCGGTGCGACCGAACTCGGGGGAATCGGACCTCTGAGCCGTCGAAAACCCCCAAGAACGGAGCGGGACGAACGGAGCGGGACGGTCAGGCCGGGGCGAGCACGTTCGCTGCGACGCCCGGGGCGACGAGCGGCCAGCCGACCTCGCGCTCGTAGACGTAGCCGATGTCGAACAGCTCGGCGTCACGGTGGTGCGGAGCGAGGACCTGCAGGCCGATCGGGAGACCGTCCACGTTCCCCGCGGGGATGGACACCGCCGGGTTGCCGTAGATGTTCGAGATGATCGTGAGGCCGCCCATCGTGACCAGGTCGGGTACCCGTTCGACGACCAGCTCGACCAGCCGGTTCGACAGACGGGGGAACGCTCCGTTGCCGATCCGGACGCTGCCCATGATCCCCCGGAACGCGACCCGTGCGGCACGCGAGGCCTTGGCGCTGTCGAGGAACGTCGCCGTCGGGCTGGACGTCGTCGCCTCGGCGGGGAAGGCCGGACCCGGGTTCGTGGCCGAGATGATGTAGTCGACCCGGTCGAACGCTGCGGCCATGGCCTCGTTCGCCTGGAGGCGCTGGGACTCGGCGACCGCTGCGAGGTTCAGGTTGTAGCAGGCCTGGGCGAGGGTGAGCCCGAGCGCGATCTCGTCGGTGAGGTCCGCCGCGCAGGCGGGCCAGAGCCGGTCAAGCTCGGCGAGCAGTGTCGACAGGTTGCCCATCGCCCACTGGGCGGCGAGGTTCGGCAGGCCGAGGCGCACGTCGACGACCTCCATCCCGGTGATCTCGACGAGGGTCGCCGCGTGCTTGCGGATCTCGTCCTCGACACCTGGCTCCAGCCGCACACCCGCGATCGACGGCAGGATCGCGACCTTCTTGCCCTCCAGGTCGACCGAGCCCAGGTTGCGCTCCCAACCACCCGGGTTCGGCAGGCTCGTCGGGTCGCGGGGATCGACACCGGCGCAGACGTCGAAGTGACGTGCGGCGTCGCGGACCGAGCGGGCGAGACAGCCCAGCACGACGGTGCCGGGACGCGAGAACGCGTGTGGGCCACGGGAGAGCCGACCGAAGGTGCCCTTCATCCCGAACAGCCCCGTGTAGCCGGCGGGGATGCGAATCGAACCGCCGCCGTCGCCGCCGCTCGCGATCGAGACGAGCCCGCCGGAGACCGCCGAGGCGGACCCGCTGGAGGAGCCACCGACGGTTCGGCCGTGACGCCACGGGTTGTGGGTGACGCCGTTGAGCTTCGTAACGCTGACGTTCAAGCCGCCGAACTCCGACGCCGTGGTGAGCCCGACCGGGTTCGCACCGCCCTCCTCGATGAACCGACGGACGGTCTCACCGGTGATGGTGGCGATGCGATCCTTGAACACCAGCGACCCGCCGGTGTCGGGCCATCCCTCGACCGCGTCGAGCTCCTTGATCCCGACCGGCACACCGCCGAACGGCTTGGACAGGTCCGCCTTCTCGGCCGCAGCGAGCGCACGCTCCGGGTCGAGGAAGGAGAAGCAGTTCAGGTCGCTCGCCGCGATCGCGTCGAGGGACGCCTGCAGCTCCTCGACGGGTGAGCGCTCGCCGGCACGGAACGCGTCGACGAGGGAGCAGGCGTCGCCCAGCCAGGGACCATCGGAGGCGGAGCCCCCGTTGTTCCCGTTCGTTGTCACATCCGTGTCAGCCATGCCCACCATCGTCGCGCAGGAGCCGAAGCCGGTTCACCTCCGATGCGTGGGTCGCCCGCCGCTGTCGGGACACGCGGCTTGAATGGTCGCCATGCCACGTCAGACAGAGCTGTTCGAAGGTGAGTTCGCGCGCGAGGTCATCGAGGTCCCCGTCACGCAGGAGCTCGGCGAGTCGTTCATGGCGTACTCGCTGTCGGTCATCACGTCGCGGGCCATCCCCG
>CAYSCB010000166.1:0-6747 GCA_964429335.1 uncultured Aquihabitans sp. | reverse complement strand
GTCGGACAACAGGGCGTCGAGCTGTCGACGGTCGTCGCTCGCGTCCCCGTCGTCGTTGCGTCCGTCGGTCAGGACGATCACCGCGTTGATCAACGCAGGGTCGTAGCCGCGCAGCATCTCGTCGTAGGAGGTCTTCGTGACCTCGTACAGCGGTGTCCCGTTGAGCGGCGTGAGCGAACCGACCAGGTTCTTGAGCCGTTCTCGGTTGGGTCCGATCGCCTGGATCGGAGCGAGATCCTCGAACGATGCGGCACCGCCGTCGATGCCACTGGTGAACACGCGGACGCCCACGAGGTCGTCGTCCTTGAACTGACCCAGTCCCTGGGTCACCGCCTGCTTGGCGAGGTCCAGCTTGGTCGGACCGTTCTGGTCCTTGGGATCGGCGGGATCTCCCATGGACCCGGACACGTCGATCACGAGCATCACCCGTGCACCCTTGCGCTGGGTGGCCCAGTTCTTGAGCAACTCGTCCATCACGGCGCCGCTCGGCATCTCGAGCAGGGTCTGGGGTTGGTCAGGATCGACACCGTTCGCCTTCGTGATCGGGTCGGCGACGGCGACGTCGGGGTTGCCGGGACGGAACCCGAACTCGAGCACCCGCTTCTGGTTCCGGGGTTGCAGGACGAACTCCTGGAACTGCTCGGCTGCCGTGCGCTGCTGATCCGATACCCAGTCCGCGTGCAGGACGAACAGCGGGTTGTCCGAGTACAGCGTTCCCTCGGTGGGATAGATCGAGATCAGCTTCGTGCGGGGTGGACGGGGCTTCTCGCCCTGGTCGAGCTGTCCGTCGGGGTTCCCCTTGTTGTAGTCGATGACCGACTTCTCCTCGACGGCCACCGCGGACGCGTAGTTCAGCGCAGTGCCGCGCCGGTCCGCCCGGAACCAGTTGTTCAGGAACGTCATCGTGATGTCGCCGTAGTGCACGACGGATGACTCGATGTCGCGTCCGTACTGCTGCACCGCCGGGTTCTGCAGATCCTCCGACGACAGGCCCGAGGTCTTCGCCGTCGCCGCGTAGTTCTGCGCGATCAGGGCGTGCAGCCCCGAGGTCGAGTAGTTCGGGTTCGTCTTGCCGAGACGGAACCGACCCCACTCCGGGTGGCCCAGATCGGCCCAACCACCTGTTGAGCGCGACAGGCCGAGGATGTCGGACCAGCCGATCGGCTTGTCGGGCCAGCCGAGCGCGGTGGCCATCGGTTCCGGCATGGCGATGACGAGCGGTGTGTTCATGAACGACACCGGGTCCTTCGCCATCTCGGCCTTGCCTGCGGTGGCGAGCCGTTGGTTCAGGATCTGACCCCACGCGCTCGATGCCGGTGACCAGATGACGGGACGGGGCCCGTCGGTCGCGGTGTCCCACCCGTCGGCGAGTGCCGTCGTCGCCACACCCGACGACACCTTCTGCACCTGCACGTCGACGCAGGTCCCGTCGACGGTCGGGCCGGTCTGCTCGAAGTCGTCCGCCAGGCGGCCGAGGAGGTCGATCTTCTCGGGGCTGACCGCCACATCGACGCGGACGCATCCGCTGCGGTCACTGCCGCCACCCTGCTCGTCGCCGCTACCGCAGGACACGACAAGTGACGAGACGACGACCACCGCAGCGAGCAGGAACATCGGTCGGCGTCGCATCACCCTCTGATGGCCTTCCACTCGTTGCGCAGCGCCTGTAGCGCTCCGGCAGATGCGAGGTTCGATGTCGGAGGCAGCGTGGGTCCGCCGCCGACGCCCTTCTGGTTGGGTTGTCCGACGACACGCCATCCCGCCTGCGCCAATGCCGCCGCGAGCCGGTCGGATCCGACGCGGTCGAGGAGCTCGTCGACCTTCCGCCCCGTCGAGGGGACCAGCGTGACATCCGCGGTGACCACGGGTTCAGGGTAGAGGAGCGTGTAGGACACCCGTCGGTCTCCCTCTCCCGTGCCGGGACCGGACTGGCGCTCGAGAGGAGCCGTGATGCTCGCCCACCCAGGCTGCACGCGCATCTTCGTGAACGGGTCAGCGGACTGCTGCGCCGGCGTCACGAGCTGGGCGAGCCAGCTCGACCACTGCTCCAGATCCGCGGTCGCCCAGTCGGTGGTCTCCGACTGGGTGGCGACGGCCTGGTCCAGCGCGACGAGACCGGCTCCGGTGTCCGGTGGGGCGAGCCCCGGCCTCATCAGTCCCCACGTCGGCTGACCGCCGAGTTCGGTCCAGGGTCGTCCCGAGGCGTCGCCGATGCAGGACCAGGTGACGGGCCCACCGCAGTGGCTGCTGAGCGCGGCCATGCGGTCCTCGGGTCCGACGAAGGTGACCGGTGAACGGGCCAGCACGCGTGACGGCACGGCGAGGACCTGCGTGGTGATGCCGGCCTGTCGGCGGTTGTCGGCGACGATGTGCGCCCACGGCCCGACGGCGAGCCAGGCGTCGAACTCGGCGGTCGCCCCCTTGGTCGACAGCGCGTCGGCCGTTTCGCCGTCGTCGGCCACGCTCACCTTGATCGAGCCGTCCTCCTTCGCCAGTCGGTCGCACACACCGGCCAGCTCGGTCGCACATCGCAGTCGCAGCGTGCCGCCGCCGCCGCTGTCGCCGTCGATCACGCGTTGGCGGATCAGTGCCGCCGCGCCGATCATCGCCAACGCCGCGACGAGCGCAAGGATCCGCTTCACGGTGTCACCCCGCCGTCGCTCGCGTCGCCGGTGTCGGCCTTGTCGGGGAGATCCTCGGCGACGAGCGTCGTCAGATCCTCGTCGGTGGGCGGGTCCTGCAGCTTCATGATCCGACTCGCGTGGGCGTTGATCGCAGCTTCGAACATGTTGCGCGCCAGGCGGGCGTTGCCGAACCCGTGACCACGCGGCGTCGTGTCGAGGACCCGGCGGAGCTTCGTCCGGGCGTCGTCGGTGAGGCGGTAGCGCTGGCGGTCACCGATCGAGTCGACGATCCGGACGAGGTCCTCGGTGGTGTAGTCGGGGAAGTGGATGACGGTCGGGAACCGGGAACGCAGCCCGGGGTTCGCTGCCAGGAGGTCCTCCATCTCGTCGGGGTATCCGGCGACGACCAGCACCACGCGGTCGCGTCGATCCTCCATGAGCTTCACGATCTGATCGATCGCCTCACGACCGAAGTCGTTCTCACCGCCCCGGACGAGCGTGTACGCCTCGTCGATGAACAGCATCCCCTCGTCGGCCTCGTCGAAGCGCTTGGTGACCAGTGGCGCGGTCTGACCGACGAACGCTGCGACCAGACCCGACCGGTCGGTCTCGACGAGCTGGCCGCGGGCCACCACTCCAAGGGTCCGGTAGATCTGCGCGAGCAGCCGCGCGACGGTCGTCTTGCCGGTCCCGGGGTTGCCGGTGAACACGAGGTGATGCGAGGTCTCGACGGTCGGGAGGCCGCGTTCGGCCCGCAACTGCTGGACGCGGAGGAAGTCCGCGACGAGGTGCACCCGGGCCTTCACCTCGTCGAGGCCGATCAGCTCGTCGAGCTCGCCCAGCAGCTCCT
Organism: uncultured Aquihabitans sp.; assembly: GCA_964429335.1. Classification (GTDB taxonomy): domain Bacteria; phylum Actinomycetota; class Acidimicrobiia; order Acidimicrobiales; family Microtrichaceae; genus Dermatobacter. The sequence goes on along the minus strand of CAYSCB010000166.1, from coordinate 3,273 downwards.
CCAACGACCGGGGTGGCGGTTCCGACGGAGACCCGGCGCCGGGCGTGACCGTGGCGTCCATGGCCGAGTCGGGTGGTGTCATGTGGGCGGGTCTGGAGTCGTCGCGACTGCGGAGGCCCTCGAGGAGACGCGATCGCAGCGACGAGATGGCCTCGAGCTCGGCGCGGGCGGGGATCACGTCGAGGCTCGCCACGACGTGGGCGATGTCGAGGGCCCGTTCGTAGTAGCGGTCGGCGAGCAACGTGTGGTTGCGACGATCGGCATCGACGAGCAGCCCGAACAGCTCCGAATCCACCTCCAGCCACCGTCGCTGTCCGGCCACCAAGCTGCTGCCGCGGAGCGTCTCGGGTGTCGACCGGTTCAGCTGCGAGTCGACCATGCGCGCTCCGAACGCGTCGATGAGCGCGTTGAGCTCCTCGTCGGTGTGGCGGTCGTCCGCGTCGATCATCGCCGTGGCGAGGTTGAACGCCTCGACGGTCACGTCGGTCTCGAACGTCGAGCGATCAACGTCGGTGAGACCGGCGGTGGCCTCGTCGAGAGCGGCGCCGACGTCGTCGACGAAGGCGTTCACGACCGCGTCGAGGGGTCCGGATCCCACGGCGTTGGAGGCTATCGGTAGCCTTCCGGTATGCCCGTCACCCCGATCCCCGAGCTGGCCCGCCGTGCCAAGGCAGCGTCCCGCACGCTCGCGACAGCGTCCACCGAACGCAAGGACGAGGCCCTGCTCACCGCGGCCGAGCTGTTGGAGACGCGTGCCGGCGACATCCTCGCGGCCAACGCTCTCGACGTCGCCGGTGCCGAGGACGCCGGGATCCCGGCCGGTCTCGTCGACCGCCTCCGCCTGACTGATGCCCGGGTCGCCGGGATGGCGTCCGGGTTGCGCCAGGTTGCGGGTCTGTCGGACCCGGTGGGTGAGGTGCTCGACGGGTGGGTCCGGCCGAACGGCCTGCGGATCAGCCGGGTCCGGGTGCCCCTGGGCGTGGTGGCGATCATCTACGAGAGCCGTCCGAACGTGACCTCCGACGCGGCGGGGCTGTGCCTCAAGTCCGGCAACGCGGCGTTCCTCCGTGGATCGTCGACGGCCATCCACTCCAACCTCGCGATCGCGGAGGTGCTCCGGGACGCCGTTGCCAAGTCCGGACTTCCGGAGGACGCCGTGATCGTCGTCGACGACACCTCCCGTGAGGCGGCCGTGACGTTCATGCAGCAGGAAGGTCTCGTCGACTGCCTCATCCCGCGTGGCGGGCCGTCGCTCATCGCTTCCATCAAGGAGCACGCCACGGTCCCGTTCGTGATCGACGGCGACGGCAACTGCCACGTGTACGTCGACGAGGCTGCCGATCTCGACATGGCCGAGACCGTGCTCGTCAACGCCAAGACACATCGTCCGTCGGTGTGCAACTCGACGGAATCGCTCGTGGTCCACTCCCGGGTCGCAGCGGAGTTCCTGTCCCGGATCGACCGTGCGCTGGCGGGTGTCGAACTGGTCGGTGATGCACGCGCCCGATCGCTGGTGCCCCGGATGGGGGAGGCGAGCGACGCCGACTACTCCGCGGAGTACCTCGACCTCAAGATGTCGGTGAAGGTCGTCGACAGCCTCGACGAGGCGATCACCCACGTGAACGACCACTCCACCGGTCATTCCGAGGCGATCCTCACCTCCGACGTCCACGCGGCTGAGCGCTTCCTGACGGAGGTCGACGCGGCTGCGGTCCTGCTCAACGCGTCGACCCGGTTCGTCGACGGGGAGGAGTTCGGCTTCGGCGCCGAGATCGGCATCTCCACCCAGAAGCTCCACGCCCGTGGACCGATGGGGCTCCGACAGCTCACCACCGCGAAGTACGTCGTCCGTGGAGACGGCCAGATCAGGGGCTGATCGTGACTCGTCGTTCCGAGCGGAGCCCGGGTCCACGTGTCGCCGTGGTCGCTGCGATCGCCGTCGCACTGCTCGGTGCTGTCGCGTGCGATCCACCGAAACCACCGCCGGGTCCACCGACGGGCGCCTGTCGCACCGACCCGTTCACGCCGTGGTTCCAGCAGTACGTCGATGGCTTCGGAGCGACGGGCCACCACGTGACAGCGGCTATCTACGACGATCGGACGGGTTGCTGGTACCACCTTCGTCAGGGTCAGCGGGTGACGACCGCGTCGGTCGTCAAGATCGAGGTCATGGCGGCGACCCTGCTGAGGGCCCAGGATCAAGGGCGTGACCTGGTGCGCTCGGAGAGCCAACGGATCGGTCGGATGATCAGCGCGTCCGACAACGCCGCGACGACCTCGTTGTGGTCGAGCCTCGGCAGGGTGCGGGCGATGTCCTCCTACAGCGCACGGTTCGGCCTCGGTGCCACCGTCGTCACCGAGCCGTACTGGGGGCTCACCTCGACGACAGCTCAGGACCAGGCCTGGTTCATGGAACGGCTGATGCAGGGCGGTGTCCCGCTCGACGCCCACAACCGGGGCATCGCCTGGCTGTACCTGCGTGACATCCGAGCCGATCAACGTTGGGGTGTCCGTGCCGGCGTCCCCGCCGGTTGGGAGGTCGGTCACAAGAACGGGTTTGCCGACTCCGCGTGTTGCGGGTGGAGGGTCAACTCGGTCGGCTACGTCGCCGATCCGGGTGGCGGCGGGTACGCGATCGCGGTCCTCTCCGACGGGTGGGGATCGATGGATGAGGGCATCCCGATGGTGGAGACCGTGGCCAAGCAGGTCGCCGGCTCCCTGGCGAACTGAACGGGGTGGACCGTCGGGATGCAGCGGGTGTCGGTGGTCGGCGTTCCCGGCTCGGGCAAGTCGACGACGGGTCGGATGCTTGCCTCGGTGTTGGATGCCCCGTTCACCGAGCTCGATGCGCTGTTCCACCAACCGGGTTGGACCCCGCTGCCACCCGAGCAGTTCCGTGCTGCGGTTGCTGAGGTCGTCGCCGGTGACACCTGGGTCGTCGACGGGAACTACCGGCAGGTCCGTGACCTCGTGTGGGACCGAGCGGACACCGTTCTCTGGCTCGATCCCTCCCGGATCCGGGCGACCAGCCGGGTCCTGCGACGGACCCTCGAGCGGGTGACACGTGGCGAGGAGCTGTGGAACGGCAACAGCGAGACGTGGTCGAACCTGTTCAGTGCAGATCCCGAGCGCAACGTCGTGCTCTGGTCGTGGAAGAAGCATCCCGAGTACCGACGCAGCTACACCGCGGCGATGGTCGAACGAGCTCACTCCGATGCGCGCTGGGTGCGCCTTCGCTCCGCCGACGAAGTGGACGTGTTCCTCGGAGGGTTG
>CAYSCB010000165.1:0-6758 GCA_964429335.1 uncultured Aquihabitans sp. | reverse complement strand
ACGGAAGGGTCCACCGGACGCGGTCAACACGATGCGTGACAGCCGGCGCGTGCCGTCACCGGCCCGCAGGCACTGGTGGACGGCGCAGTGCTCGCTGTCGATCGGGACGATCTCGGCACCGGGCGTGTGACGCACCTGGGCGACGACCGGTCCCGCCGCGATCAGCGACTCCTTGTTCGCCAGCGCGAGTCGCCGGCCCGCCCGCAGCGCCGCCATCGTCACCGGCAGCCCGGCGAAGCCGACCACGGCGTTGACGACGACGTCGGCCGCTGCGGCGACGCCGGCGAGCGCGTCCGGTCCGGCATCGACGGCGATCCCGGACGGCACCCGCTCGCGAAGCTCTTCGACCCGGTCGGCGTCAGCGATCACGACGACCTCGGGACGCAGACGCTCCGCCTGCTCGACGAGCGCGTCGACGTCGGAGCCGGCACCGATCGCCACGATCCGGAACCGGTCGCGTTCGGCGTCGACGACGTCGATCGTCTGGGTCCCGATCGAACCGGTGGAGCCGAGGAGCGCGACGGTGGTCATGCGCCGACCATCGTACCGACACGGCTCGACGGGCCACCCCGCCCCGCGGAGCGACCCGACAGGCTGCTCAGCTACCGGTCCAGGTGCCGAACAGCAGGGTCACGAAGTAGGCGGTCGGCAGGACGAACAGGAGCGCGTCGAACCGGTCTAGGACGCCGCCGTGGCCGGGAAGGAGGCTCCCCATGTCCTTGATGCCGAGGTCCCGCTTGACGAACGACTCGCAGAGGTCACCGAGCGGAGCGACGATCGCGCAGAGCAGCGCGAACACGAACACCCGGAAGATGTCACCCCCGATCGGGGCGATCCCGACGATCCCGACGACGATCAGCGTCACGAGCACCGCGACGCCGACGCCGCCGACGGTGCCCTCCAGGGTCTTGTTCGGGCTGGCCGACGACAGCGGCGTCTTCCCCATGTAGCGGCCGATGAAGTACGCCCCGACGTCGTGGCTGACGGCGACGATCACCGCAGCGATCACCACGCCGAGGCCGATGTTGGACTTCGCACCGGTCAGGTCCTGGTTCACCTTGCCGAGGCCGAGGATCAACGTCGCGAACGATCCGAGGAACCCGATCCACATGACCCCGAACAACGTGACGCCGAGGTTGCGCACGGCGTGCTCCCCGGGTTGGATCCACAGGTACCAGATCAGCCCGAGCCCGACGGTCAGCGGCAACACCACGGAGTAGGCGTTCAGCCCGGATGTGTAGGTCGCGAGCAGCAGACCGACCGTCGCCACCAGACCGAGCAGGCCGGCCGGCTGGAAGCCCCTCGACCCCACGGCACCGAAGAACTCCGACGCTGCGACACCGACGATCACGCATGCGAGGAGCGTCGTCGCGAGGCCACCGAGAGCGAAGCACGCGAGCCCGATGGCCACGAGCGCGACCCCGACCCCCACAGCGACGGGCAGGTTGCGATCTCCCCCGCTGCCGCCGGCGCCGCGCGTCGCTCCGTCGTCGGGGCCACCCCTCGACCTCGGCGATCGGCGGCGCGACGGCCGTTCATCGATCACCAGGTCCTCATCGGGAGCGAAGGCCTCGATCGGATCGCGATCGGATGCCGGATCGAACCCGCCGTCGTCGAAGGAGTCGTCATCGAAGGAGTCGTCCTCGAACGGGTCGCCGCCACCGAGCGCACCGAGGCGTGGCCCGTCGTCGAGCAGGTCCTCGAAGTCGGTGTCGACGCCGCGTTCGCCCTCGTCGCGCCACCGTGGCGCCGCCGCGTAGCTGGCAGTGGGCTCCTCCTCGAACACCTCCTCGCCGACGACGACCTTCGGGACCTGTCCGGTCGGCGGTTCCGTCCAGTGCGGCAACACGAACGAGTCGTCCGTCGTGCTGAACGGGTCGGACAGCTCCGCATCCTCGTCGCGATCCTCGTAGCGATCGTCGTCGCGCCGGTCGGCGGGTGCGTGCTCGTCGCCCTCGCCGGCGTCGGCGGTCTCGGGGGGCAGGGTGCGGGCGTGGCCGTGGCCCGGCCCGCGGTCCTCGTCATCAGCCCACCGGGGCTCCTCAGCGAGGGGGTGGACCAGCGCCGGCCCCGGGTCGTCGGCCTCGGGATCGATCGACACGTCGCTCGTCGAGATCCGCACGGTCGGGAGGTCCTCGGCGTGTGCCGGCGAGTCCGGACGATCGCCGTAGCGCTTCTCACCCTCGCGGCGACGACGTCGCACCGTGGATCGCCCGCTCGCCTCCGCCGCCTCCTGAGCGCCGATGATCCGGACTCCCTCGGATCTCGGCTCCTCGATCCGACCGACGTCGTCGTCGGAGCGGCCGGGATCGGATTCATCGTGGTCGGTCATCGAAGTCCTCCTCCGGGCCTCAGCCCTCGAGCAGCTCGACGGTCTTCGCGTCGAGCGCCTCGTCGATCTCCGCTTCGTGGCGCTTGGTGAGCCTGTCGAGCTCCGCCTCGGCCCGATGGAGGTCGTCGGAGGACATGTCGCCATCCTTCTCCAGGGACTCGAGGTCCTTGCGGGCCTCACGCCGGGCACCACGGATGGCGTTGCGCCCGTCCTCGGCCCGGGACTTGACGAGCTTCACGTACTCCTTGCGGCGTTCCTCGGTGAGCGGCGGGAACGCCAGACGGATCGCCACGCCGTCGTTCGACGGGTTCAGCCCGAGGTGGGAGTCCATGATCGCCCGCTCGATCGCTGCCATGGAGCTCCTGTCGAACGGCGTGATGACGAGCATCCGGGCGTCCGGCACCGAGAAGCTGGCGAGCTGCTGCAACGGCGTCGATGCGCCGTAGTAGTCGACCGGGAGCTTCTCGACCAGACCGGGGTTGGCACGACCGGTCCGGACACCACCGAACTCCTGGTGGACGTGCGCCACCGCCCTGGTCATGTGCTCGCCGGCGTCCTCCAGGACGGCATCGATCAGCTCATCGCTCACCGGGTCAGCCTCCCACAACCGGACCGGGCGGTGGGACACCACCGCTCCGACATGGGCGAGCTCAGGAGACCAGGGTGCCGACGTGCTCGCCGGAGAGGATCGCATGGAGGTTGCGACCGAGCAGGTCGAACACGCAGATCGGCAGCTCGTTGTCCATGCACAGCGAGATCGCGGTGGAGTCCATGACCTTGAGCCCCCGGTTCAACACGTCGATGTAGCTGACGCGGGTCAGCAGCTCGGCCCGATCGTCGACGCGCGGATCCGCCGTGTAGACGCCGTCGACGCCGTTCTTGCCCATGAGGATGACATCCGCGTCGATCTCCGCGGCCCGCAGCGCCGCAGTGGTGTCGGTCGTCATGAAGGGGTTGCCGGTGCCACCGACGAAGATGACCACCCGCCCCTTCTCGAGATGACGGATCGCCCTGCGCCGGATGTAGGGCTCCGCCACCTGCGCCATCTGGATCGCGGTCTGCACGCGGGTGGGTTGGCCGAGTCGCTCCAGGGTCTCCTGAAGCGCCAGGCCGTTGATGATCGTCGCGAGCATCCCCATGTAGTCGGCCTGGGCGCGATCCATCCCGGCACCCTCGCCGGCCATGCCACGCCAGATGTTGCCGCCGCCGACGACGACGGCGACGTCCACGTCGAAGCGCTCCTTGGCCTCAACGATCTCCGACGCGATCGACGACACGACCTCGCCGTCGATCCCGAAGCCGGCGCTGCCGGCGAACGCCTCGCCGGAGAGCTTGATCAGCACCCGACCCCAGCGGGGAGCCGCCATGCTCAGGACCCGATGACGGCCTGGGCGAACCGGACGATCGTGCCGTCCCCCAGTCGCTCGGCGACCGTCTCCTTGTCGCCGAACATGCCCTGCTCCGGCAGGACCCGCTCGGCGTACCAGGCGTTGAGTCGGCCCTCGACGATCTTCGGGACCGCCTGCTCGGGCTTGCCCTCCTTGCGTGTCAGCTCCTCGAAGCCCGCACGCGCAGTCTCGACGAGAACGGCGTCGATCTCGTCACGGTGCAGCGCCGTGGGCTTCGCGAACGCGATGTGGAGCGCGACCTCGTGCGCGGTCTCCATGTCGGAGCCGGCGACCTCGAGCAGCACGCCGTTGGTGCCACGACCGTCCTGGATGTGCAGGTAGGCGTCCAGGACGTTGCCGTCGGCGGCTTCGAAGCGGGCGACCGTGCCGACCTCGATGTTCTCGCGCTTCGCGATCTTGAGGCTGTCGATCTCGTCGCTGAGCTCGTCGATCGCGCCCTCGCCGTCGACGAGCACCGCGTCCGCGAGCTTCTGCGTGAGGGCGACGAAGTCCTCGGCCTTGGCCGAGAAGTCCGTCTCGGACTTGAGCTCGACGAGCGCTGCGACGTTGCCGGAGACGGCGATCGCGACCGCGCCCTGCTTGTTCTCGCGGTCCTCGAGCGTGGCGACCTTGCTGAGCCCCTTCTGGCGGAGGATCTGCGCCGCCTTCTGGGCGTCGCCGTCGGCCTCGACGAGTGCCTTCTTCGCGTCCATCATCCCGGCGCCGGTGGCGTCGCGGAGGGACTTGACGTCGGCTGCAGTGATCTCGGCCATCAGTTCTCCTCCTGCTCAGTGCCAGCCTGCTCGGTGCCAGCCTGCTCGGTGCCAGCCTGCTCAGTGCCAGCGCCGGCGACGTCGGCATCGGCGGCCGACTCGGTGCGCACGGCACCCTCGTCGGCGGGGGCGTTGCGGGCAGCCAGGAGGCGGGCCTCGGGCTCGGCAGCGGCCTGGCGGGCCTCGGCAGCGGCGCGTGCCTGCTCAGCTGCCTTCTCCGCCTGCTCCTCGACCGAGCGCTCACGCGGCGCCGTCTCCGGGTGCTTCTTCGAGCGCATCAGGCGCCCTTCGAGCACAGCGTCGGAGATCACCCGGCTGAGGAGGCTGCCCGAGCGGATCGCGTCGTCGTTGCCGGGGATGATGTACTGGATCACGTCGGGATCGCAGTTGGTGTCCACGACCGCGACGACCGGGATGCCGAGCTTGTTGGCCTCGGTGACAGCGATGTCCTCCTTCTTGGTGTCGAGGATGAACACCGCGTCGGGCAGGCGCTCCAGGTCGCGGATCCCGTTGAGGTTGCGCTCCAGCTTGTCGAGCTCACGGGTGAGCAGCAACGCCTCCTTCTTGGGCATCGCGTCGAACTCCCCGGAGTCCCGCATCCGCTGGTACTCCTTCATCTTCGACACGCGCTTGGAGATCGTCTCGAAGTTCGTGAGCATGCCACCGAGCCAACGCTGGTTGATGTACGGCATCCCGCACTTCTCGGCGTATCCCTGGATGGCGTCCTGCGCCTGCTTCTTGGTCCCGATGAACAGCACCGTGCCGCCGTCGGCGACGAGGTCGCGCACGAACACGTAGGACTTCTCGATGCCCGAGAGGGTCTGGTGCAGGTCGATGAGGTAGATCCCACCGCGTTCGGTGTGGATGAACCGCTTCATCTTGGGGTTCCAGCGCCGGGTCTGGTGCCCGAAGTGGACCCCGGCCTCGAGCAGCTGCTTCATGGTGACGACTGCGGTCACGTTGGTGCTCCTTCCCTTCGGTTCGGCGAGACCCGGACGCGGCACCATCCCAGGCGGGAGGGCGACCGAAGAGGGCGTCCGGGCGGTTCTGGTCTGATCGGAGGGGGGTCGTCACCGTGAGCGACGGCCCGCCACGACCCGGTTCCGGGCCGACCGGGGAGTGTAGCCAGCCCCGGGTGACGGGACCATCGCGGCGACAGACCATCGCGGCGACATCAGGCGCGAGGGACCGGGACCAGGATGGCGTGCCGCGGCCTGTCATCGGTCACCCCGAACAGCAGCGCCGGGTCGAGGTACTCCTCCCCGCGACGGACGCCGAGGTGCAGGACCGTTCCCGTCACGCCGAGGACGCTCGAGTGAACGACCGCCTCACCGCTGCGCACCGTGACCGACACGAGCCCGGTCAACGAGGACCGCAGGCCGTCGGGGTGCAGCACGGTCACCACGCCCCGCCCCGCCACCGGACCGGCGAAGACCACGATCCCGGGACCGATCGAGGTCGCGGGGGTCCCCGGCGCGGTCGCGTACTCGAGCCCACGGTTGCCCGGGCCATAGGGGCCCGACGGGGCCCGGAACGGGTCCGACACCGGCGCGTCGACCGGCGGGCGGTACTCGATCTTCGGCGTCGGGTCCCACGATCCGCTTCCGCCGCCCGGGACGTCCCCACCACCCCCCGACGGGCTCATCGGCGCTGCTGACACAGCACCGGCGGTCAACATCAGCGCCATGACGAGCACGACCGTTCGGAACACGTCGAACCCTCCCGCCGTCGACTCGTCGACGACGTGATCGTTCTGGAGGGGGAAGCGTTGCAGGACGACGTCAGGGATCGACGTCGTTGCTCAACCGGAGATGCGGTCCATCGAGTTGAAGCGGCTGCGCAGGTGCAGGACCGCCTTCGTGTGGATCTGGCAGACGCGTGACTCGGTGACGCCGAGGACCCGGCCGATCTCCTGGAGGGTCAGGCTCTCGTAGTAGTAGAGCGTCAGGACGATCTTCTCGCGCTCGGGCAGTCCGTTGACCGCCTGGGCGAGCAGCTGTCGGGTCTCGGCCACCTCGAACGCACCCATCGGCCCGTGCGACGAGCGATCGGCGATCGTGTCGCCCAAGGTGATCGACTCGCCCCGCTCACCCGAGCCGGTGAGGATCTCATCGAGCGCCGCGAGGCCGACGTTGGAGATCTGGCTGAGCGCCGTCTGGAGCTGGTCGTCGCTCCAGCGCAGCTCGCCGGCGAGCTCCTCGTCCGATGGCGCCCGGTGGTGCTTGGCCTCGAGCTTGGCGTAGGCCCGCTCGATCTGGCGCACCT
>CAYSCB010000164.1:0-6799 GCA_964429335.1 uncultured Aquihabitans sp. | reverse complement strand
TGAAGAGGCTGTAGTCGATGCCGACGGCGAGGCCGATCATCATCGAGAAGTTCATCGACCACACCGACAGCGGGGTGATCATGCCGATGAGTCGCAGCGAGGCGAAACCGACGGCGATCCCTGCGATGGCGAGGATCAGCGGCGTACCGGCGGCGACGGCCGAGGCGAAGGCGATGAACAACAGGATCAGGGTGGGGAGTCCCGACAGCAGTTCGGCCCGGTGCAGCGCCTCCTCGTTCGATGCGTTGAAGTCGGCCCACACCGGCCACTCGCCGGTGACGGCGACCCTGGCGCCGTCGTGGACCTCGATGCCCTCGACGTGGCGGATCAGCTTCTCGGCGTTGACCGGGAGGTCCGAATCCGCTCCGGCGGCGAGGCGAACCGGGATCAGCGCCGTGGTGCCGTCACGTGAGATGAGACCGGACTCCGGTGGGAGGGTGAGCGGATCCTGCACGGCGGTGGTGCCGGGTGAGCCCGTGACCTGTTCGACCACGGAGGTGAGCCCGGCGGGGTCCTCGGCGATCGGCGTCTTCTGGCGGTAGACGACGATGGCCGATTCGGCGCCCAGGTCCGGGAAGTCCCGGCGGAGCTCGTCGCGGACCTGCTGGGCAGTCGAGCCCTGGGCTTCCCAGCCGGCACCCGAGAGGCCGCTGGTGAGGGTCAGCGCCAGCGGTGCCGCCGCCACCACGACGACGAGCCAGACCGCGATCACGCCGCGCCGGTTGCGGACGGAGAACCGTGCCAGGCGGTCGAAGAGCGGGACCTTCGAGCTGCTGTCGCCGGACGGATGGGCGCCGGTGGACCCGGCGAGCTTCTCGGTGAGGGTCATGGTGCACTGGTCTACTACCCCTGGGGGTATGTGATCGAGTACCCCGGGGGGTATAGAAGGTGAGCTCGGTGATGCAGTTGGTCCTCAGGTGCGCTGCTCGACAGTTGGGTGGCGTCTTGCCATGAGCGATACCGCTGGAGCGACCAGGAACAACGACAACCAGAACACCTTCCCTGGTGTCGTGGTGCCCCAGAGAGCGACGCCCGCATAGGTCACCGGGATGGACAACAGGAACACCGTTGCCTTCCCAAGTGCCTCGAACGTCCCGGAACGTGCGGCTGCCCGTGGGTCATCTCCGGCAACCAGTCCGTGACGCAGCGCCACCTCGAACATCACCACGCTTGCGATCGTGGCCCCGGCCACGTTGAGCGCGTAGAGGGCCGTCGGCAACGGAAGGTGGCTGAGCTGCGGGTCCCCCATGGCCTCGGTCGTGAAGGGCATGAACACCACGAGCCCGATCACCACGATGTTGGCAACCACGACCGGGCCGTCGAGGCCGGTCATCCGGGCCACCAGACCGTGGTTCAGGCGCCAGAAGGCGACGATCACCACGAAGCTGATCGCGAAGGACGTGAACTGCGTGCCGTTCGCCGACAACAGCGCCGACACGCTCGACCACGTCTTGGCTCCGGTGACGTCGATGTTGACCACCAACAGGGTCAGGGCGAACCCGTAGACCGAATCGAAGAACGCGAGGGCGCGGTCGAAGCTCGACGTGTCGCGTTCGAAGCTCTGCTCCACCCCTCACGGGTCGGCAGCGAGCGACCGTCCGTGAGTGGTCGACGTGATCTGTCGGGCGGGTTGTAAGGTATACCTAATAATATTTCATCAGGTTGCCTCTATCGGATCCCTTCAGATGACGAGAGGCAGAGAGACGGAGCAACGCCGAATGATGCGGAGGAACAGGCGATGAGAGGCCCAGGGTGTTCGCCAACTTCCTGATCGGTATGCGCGAAGGGCTCGAGGCGGCGCTCGTCGTCGGCATCCTCGTCGCCTACCTCGTCAAGACCGACCGCAGGCATCTGCTGCCACGCATTTGGCTGGGCGTCGGCGCTGCGGTGGTCATCTCGTTCGGCTTCGGCGCGCTGCTCACCTTCGGTCCACGTGGTCTCACCTTCGAGGCCCAGGAGGCGATCGGCGGCACGTTGTCGATCGTCGCGGTCGGGTTCGTCACCTGGATGATCTTCTGGATGGCCCGCCAGGCCCGCAACATCAAGGGCGAGCTCGAGAGCCGCATCGACGAGGCCTCGACCGGCGGGATCAGCCTCACGATCCTCGCCCTGCTCGCCGTCGGGCGCGAAGGGCTCGAGACCGCCCTGTTCATCTGGGCCGCGACCAAGGCGACCGGCGAGACCATCGCGCCGCTGATCGGCGCGAGCCTCGGTCTCGTCGTCGCTGTGGTGCTCGGCGTCCTCGTCTACCGGGGAGCGCTGCACCTCGACCTCCGGAGGTTCTTCACCTGGACCGGTGCGTTCCTCGTGGTCGTCGCCGCCGGCGTCGTCTCCTACGGCGTCCACGACCTGCAGGAGGCCGGGATCCTCCCGGGCCTCCACGACGTCGCCTTCGACGTGTCCGACACGATCCCGCCGGGCTCGTGGTACGGGACCCTGCTCAAGGGCACCGTCAACTTCAACCCGAGGACCACCTGGCTCCAGCTCGTCTGCTGGCTCGCCTACCTCGTCCCGACGATGACCCTGTTCATCCTCCAGGTCCGTCGCCCCGTCGCCCCTCCGCCTGCTTCGGTGGCCGTCGACGCGTCCACCACTCCTGAACCCACCCCAGAAGGGACCCCCGCATGAACCACCACGATCGCCGCTCGGCGGCTCTGCACCCCAGAGCGCTGGCCTGCGTGACGGTCGCGACCGCAGCACTCGTGCTCGGTGCCTGCACGGACAACACCAAGGAGACGGCGTCATCCGCCGGCAGCGGCGGAGCCGACGCCACCACCGTCACGGTGAACGACACGGGGACGGCCTGCGAGCTGTCGAAGACCGAAGCTCCGTCGGGCAACATCGTGTTCGCCGTGAAGAACACCGGGAGCGAGGTCAGCGAGTTCTACCTGCTCGCTTCCGACGGCAAGGCCATCATCGGCGAGGTGGAGAACATCGGGCCCGGCCTCAGCCGGGACCTGGTCGTCCGCGCCGAACCCGGCTCCTATGTCACAGCGTGCGTTCCCGGGATGAAGGGCGACGGCCACCGCGGCAAGTTCACCGTGACCGACTCGGGTCAGAAGCAGGCGACCTCCGACGAGATGGCGCAGCTCGAGGAAGCGGCCACCGCCCAGTACAAGTCATACGTGGAGCAGCAGGTCGGACAGCTCGTGTCGGCGACCACGACCTTCGCGGATGCGTACAAGGCCGGCAACGACGACGAAGCTCGGCGCCTGTACGCGCCGACGCGCGCCTACTGGGAGAGCATCGAACCGGTCGCGGAGTCCTTCGGCGACCTCGACCCCCGGCTCGACCTCAGAGAAGTCGATCTCGAGGACGGCCAGGAGTGGACCGGATGGCACCAGATCGAGAAGCAGCTGTGGCCGCCGGCCGACTTCACCGACATCGACACACCTGAGCGACGCGCCGAGATGGCCGACCAGCTCGTCTCCGACACCGTCGAGCTCCAGCAGCGGGTGGCGAAGGTCGACTTCGGGGTCGACCAGCTCGCCAACGGCGCCAAGGAGCTGTTGGACGAGGTCGCCACGGGGAAGGTCACCGGTGAGGAGGAGATCTGGTCCCACACCGATCTCTGGGACTTCCAGGCCAACGTCGACGGTGCCCGCCTCGCCTACCAGGCGCTGCGCCCGATCGTGCTGATCAAGGACGAGGCGCTCGCGTCGACCCTCGACGGCGAGTTCGCAGCGATCCAGACGGAGCTCGACAGGTACCGGGTCGCCGACGGCTTCCAGCACTACACGCAGCTCACACCCGATCAGGTCAAGCAGCTCTCCGACTCGGTGAACGCGCTGGGCGAACCGTTGTCGAAGCTCGCCTCGGTCGTGGTCCTGTGATGGAGGACGTCCCACGCCGATGGCTGCTCGGGGCTGCAGGTCTCGGTGTCGCCACGGTGGGCGTCGCCGCGGCCTGCACCGAGGACGGCACGATCGCCGGCACCGCACCGACGGTCGCCGTCGAGGACCTGGCAGGGTCCACGCCGTTCCACGGCGAGCACCAGGCAGGGATCGTCACCGCGGCGCAGGACCGGCTCCACTTCGCCGCCTTCGACGTCATCACGAAAGACCGCGGCCGGCTGGTCGATCTGCTGCGTCAGTGGACCGCCGCATCGGCGCGGATGACCGAGGGACGCTCCGCGGGAGTCATCGGTCCGATGGACGGCGAGCTCGACGCCCCACCCGAGGACACCGGCGAGGCGTACGGGTTGCCGCCGTCGGGGCTGACGATCACGATCGGCTTCGGGCCGAGCCTGTTCACGTCGAACGGGGTGGACCGCTTCGGGATCGCGGACTCGCGCCCCGCCGCGCTGATCGACCTGCCGCACTTCCCCGGAGATCGGCTCGACCCCGCTCGGTCGGGCGGGGACCTCTGCGTGCAGGCGTGCGCGCACGACCCGCAGGTGGCGGTGCACGCCGTGCGCAACCTGGCAAGGATCGGCTTCGGTGTCGTGTCGGTCCGATGGTCCCAGCTCGGCTTCGGCCGTACGTCGTCGACGTCGACGACGCAGGCCACGCCCCGCAACCTGTTCGGGTTCAAGGACGGCACCGCGAACCTGAAGGCCGAGGAGCCCGAGGTGATCTCGACCCACGTGTGGGTCGGCGCCGACGACGACCCGTCGGCCGGGTGGATGGCAGGCGGCTCCTACCTCGTCTCCCGCCGGATCAACATGCACATCGAGACGTGGGACCGCTCCTCGTTGCGGGAGCAGGAAGCGATCATCGGCAGGGACAAGGGCGAGGGAGCACCGTTGTCGGGGGGCACCGAGTTCACCGCCGTCGACCTGTCCGCCGAAGGCCCCGACGGTCCGAAGGTGCCGGCCGACTCCCACGTCCGCCTCGCCCATCCCGACGACAACGGCGGCGTCCAGATCCTCCGGCGGGGCTACAACTTCACCGACGGCAGCGACGGCCTCGGACGGCTGGACGCCGGGCTGTTCTTCATCGCGTTCGTACGTGATCCGCGCACCCAGTACGTCCCGATGCAGACCAAGCTCGCCCGGGACGACGCCATGTCGGAGTACCTGCTGCACACCGGTTCCGGCCTCTTCGCCGTGCCCCCGGGCGCGAGGACACGACGAAGCTTCATCGGCGAGACGTTGTTCACATAGCGCAGGTTTTGCCGTCCTCTCACCGTCATCTGGGCGAGCGACAACCGCCCGGATCCCATGATCACCGGTAACCCCCTGGAGAAGGAGCACCGGTGACCATCCTGGACGAGCGACCGACCGACACGATCGTGAACGAGGCGGCCGGTGCGCCGCAGGTGGACGACGCACCTCCGGTCGGACCGCCTCGTCCGCAGCGGCGTCGTCGCCACACCATCCGCAACGTCGCGATCGTGCTCGCTCTGGCGATGGTCCCGGTCGGTTGGTCCTTCGCCGGATACCTGACCGCTCCCGGCGACGCCCCGCTGCAGGTGCGCAGCGTCGACTGGCTCCGCGACCACGGCTTCGAGTCCGTCATCAACGACGTCGAGCAGTGGTGGTACACCCGCAAGAAGCCGACCGGGTCCCGGCCACCCCTCGCGGACATCCCGGTCGCGCTCCGGTCGGCCTCGGGAACAGTCCCCACCACCGCCGAACGTGCCGTGACGTCGACCCGTCGACCCGGGACGTTGGAGGGCGTCTGGATGCCTGTGGCGGGACTCGCCGCCGCGCCCGGCGCGGTCGAGCAGACCTACCTGCATCCCGACATGAAGGCGCCGGCGGTGATCGCCGACGTCGTGCGCTTCGACCAGACGCACCTGCGCACCGTCTACGTCCCCGGGACGAAGGAACCGGGTGGCACCTGGGCCTGGCGTTCGGAGATCCCGATGCAGGATCGCTCGACGGTCATCGCGGCGTTCAACGCCGGGTTCAAGTTCCGTCACACGCGGGGCGGCGTGTACACCGAGGGGCGCAGCGCCGTCCGACCGCTGCAGGCCGGCCTGGCGTCGCTCGTCATCGACCGCGACGGCCGCGCCGATGTCGTGGCGTGGCCCGGTCCGGCCGGGCTCACCAAGGACGTCGTGAGCGTCCGCCAGAACCTGGCGCTCATCGTCGACGGCGGTCACCCCGCCTCGGGGTTGAACGCCGATCGTGGCGGCAGGTGGGGGACGAGGAAGTCCCAGTTCCAGTACACCTGGCGCTCGGCGGTGGGCGTGGACGCCCAGGGCAGGCTGATCTACGCGGCAGGCAGTCGGATCACCCTGAGCCAGCTGGCCCGTGCGATGGTCGATGCCGGAGCGGTCCGTGCCATGCAGCTCGACATCCACGACGGCGTGGTCACGTTCAACTGGTTCCGGCCGGACCACGCGAAGGCCGCCGGGGTGACCGGCGCCAAGCTGAGCCCGTCGATGCAGCGCAAGGCGAACCGCTACCTCGTGACCGACCAGCGGGACTTCATCGCCGTGCAGGTCCGCTGATCGCGGCGGCATCGGGGAGGACGAGGCGGAACGTCGTGGGTGAGCTCGACGAGAGCACGAGCCGGCCACCTTCGGCTTCCGCCAGCGATCTCGCGAGGCTGAGCCCGACCCCGTGACCGGCGGCCTCCGGGTCCCGACGGGTGAACAGCCCGGCAGGATCGCGGTCGATCGATCCCTCGTCGGAGACTTCGAGGACGATCCCGCCGGCAGCGGCGGGGGTGAGCACTACCCGGACGTCCCCGCCGCCGTGTTCGAGGGCGTTCGACAACAGCACGTCGAGGATCTGGTCGAGGACTGCCACGCTCACGTGTGCGTCGACGACCCCGGTGGTGTCGCAGCGCATCGGCCGGCCCACGGTGGAGAAGGCGTCGGCCCAACGTCGGCAGATGTCACCGATCAG
>CAYSCB010000163.1:0-6890 GCA_964429335.1 uncultured Aquihabitans sp. | reverse complement strand
CCGGATCGGCGAAAACCGCGAAGTCGACGGCGAAGCTGCGCGCCGCGGCGACGGGATCCTCGAAGCGCTGGGCGGTGTCCGAGCGCGGCCACACCGCCGTGACGGTCGCACCGCTGGCCGAAGGCGTCGACGACGACGTCGACGAGCCCGGTTCGGTGGGGCGCGCGGACGTGTCGGTGGTGGCGACCGACGTGGTCGTCGCGGCGGTCGTGCCGTCACCGTCACGGCGGACGAGCCAGATGGCGACGGCGCCGATCACGACGAGCAGCACCAGCACGGCTGTCACCACCCGCAGCGTCGTCGCCTTCGAATCGCTCCCGGTGTCGTCGACCATCGCCCCAGTTGAGCACACTGTGGTGTGGAGGACTCTGTGGTACGCCGGAGGTGCTACCGACCCGCCATCAGCCAGGGATCGGCGACGTCGAGGAAGCGGTCGACCTTCATGACCCGCTCCCAGTCGCCGAACATCTCCGCCATCTCGGGCGGAACCTCGCGCTGCTCACCGTTGCGTGCATCGGCTTCGGAGGTGAAGTAGGCGAAGTCCGCGTAGTTGTCGTCGCCGTAGTAGGCGGTCACGGATCCGAGCAGGTCGGGACGGACCTCAGGAAGGACGCTGTCCGACTCCCGCTCGAGCTCGACGGCCCGAGCGCGGTCGGTCACGTGGCCCTCCATGACCTGCACGAACCCGGCGTCCTCGAGCCGACCGTTCGTCATGACGTGGACGTCCTCGGTGTCGTGGAACGTGGCAGGACCGTCGAGGCAGCGCTCGGTCTCGCGCCACCAGGCGGACTGCGCCGCACGGGCGCCGTTGCGCATGGCGGCGTCCCGATCCGAGAACCGGACGGCCATGATGAACGAGCCGTCGGCGGTGCAACCGCCGGCCGAGCCGAGGTAGCCCTCCGCCCCCGGCTTGAGCTCCCTCTCCCACACGTCCATCTGGCGGCGCAGTGCCTCCGGATCCGACGTGCGACCTTCTATGACCTGGATGAACATGGTGGGATCCTCCTCCATGGTGTTGGATGGATCCTCCCCCTGTTCGATCCTCCTCCTCCGGATGGCGAAGTTCAACGGTCGATCCGGCCGGACCGGGCAGAACGATCAGCTTCGATGTCACACCCTCTCCCTATCATCGGTGGACATCGCCCGATCGGGTCCCGCCGGTCGGGTCGCCGTGGGGACGGGAGGAGAGGATCGACATGTCGATGAAGTTCCTGCACTGCGCAGATCTGCACCTCGACAGCCCGCTGCGCGGGCTCGTCGCGTACGAAGGAGCACCGGTCGACGAGATCCGAGGAGCGACCCGCCGTTCGTTCGAGAACCTCGTCGACCTGGCGGTCGAGGAGGGCGTCGCAGCCGTGGTGATCGCCGGCGACGTCTACGACGGCGATCGTGACGACTTCAACACCGCCATGTTCCTGCAACGCAACTTCGAACGCCTGCGAGACGAAGGGATCCCGGTCGCACTGGTGCACGGGAACCACGACGCGGCGAACGAGATCACCCGCCGGTTGCGACCACCGGACAACGTGTTCGTCTTCCCGCACGACTCCCCGGCGACCCACGAGCTGGCTGACGCCGGCTTGTCGTTCCACGGTCGGAGCTATCCGACGCGGGCCGTCCACGAGGACCTCTCAGCCACCTATCCACCGCCGGTGCCCGGATCCCTCAACGTCGGGGTGTTGCACACCAGCCTCTCCGGTCGCGAGGGCCCGCATCAGGTGTACGCACCGTGCACCGAAGCGTCGCTGACGACCCGGGGCTACGACTACTGGGCCCTGGGTCACATTCACGAGCGATTCGAGGCCGACAGGGATGGCACGTGGATCGTCTACCCCGGGAACCTGCAAGGACGGAAGTCCACTGAGACCGGACCGAAGGGCGCATCGGTCATCACCTACGACACGACGGGGATCACCACGGTGGAGCACCGGACCCTCGACGTCGTGCGATGGGAGGTGCTCGAGGTCGACGTCAGCGATGCCCGGGACGCCGACGAGGTGGCCGGCTCGGTGCTCTCCCGGATGGCCCCGCTGATCGACGAGGCCGACGGGCGACTGCTCGCCTGTCGAGTCCGCATCACCGGCCAGAACGCCGCGGCCGGCACGATCAGGGCCGGCGCCGAGTCGTGGGAGGCGCAGTTGCGCGCCGACGCCGCTGGAGCAGGCGCCCGGGTGTGGATCGAGAAGATCCAGCTCCAGGTGCAGGACCCCGCCGGACACACCGTCGACGCAGGTGAGGCGATCGCAGCTGTTCGTGACGCGATCCGACACGCGCTCGAAGATCCCCTGGTTCGGGACGAGCTGGCGTCGGAGTTCTCTGACGTCCGCTCCAAGCTGGGCGTCGACCTGGACGGCCTGCTCGACCTCGGCGCCGTCGGGATCGATGCCGACAGCATCGCCGGCGTGCTCCCGGAGGTGGAATCACTCCTGGTGACGGAGCTACGGGGAACAGCGGGCTGAGATGCGGATCCAGCGACTCGATCTCCACTCCTACGGCGCCTTCCGTGGCCGCAGCCTCGATCTCACGAACCCCGAGCACGGCCTCATCGTGGTCCTCGGTCCGAACGAAGCCGGCAAGTCGACGGCGATGCGAGCGATCGACGCCCTGTTGTTCGGCATCGAGCGCGGGTCGGCGGATCACTTCGGTTCCGGCCGCCAGAGCCTGCGGATCGGAGCCTGCCTCCGATCCGACGACGGGACCGAGATCGAGGTCGTTCGACAGGGACTGACCGGAAAGCGACTGGTGGATCCGACCGGTGCTGCCGTTACAGAAGAAGCACTTGCCGCCATCGTCGGCGACGTCGACCGGACCTTCTTCCGGACGATGTTCCGCATCGACCACCGTGAGCTCACCGAGCGCTCCGAGGAGCTCTTGCGGGCAGACGGCGAGATCGGCCGGATCGTCTTCGGAGCCGGCCTCGGGACGGTCGCCCTCAACGACGTCCTCAGGCGACTCGACGCCACGAGCGACGCGCTGTTCCGGCCGAGAGCGACGAATCCGAAGCTCAACGCTGCGATCGGCGAGTACCGGGCGCTCACGAAGGACGCTCGGAGCCGACGGGTGAAGCCGAGGGATTGGGCCGACCTCGACCGGGACCTGCAACGGGCTCGCCGCGAAGCGGACGTGTTGCGCGACCAGCGCGACGTGCTCCGTCGGGAGGGTTCGCGCCTCGACAGAATCGCGGCAGCACTCCCCCTGTTGACCTCCCGCCAGGACGCGATCGAGCGGGCCGAGGAGGTGGCGGCATCCGGGCCCGTCTCAGATGCCGCCTGGGCCGACGAGGTCCGCCAGCTCCTCGAGGACGTCGATGCTGGGGGCCATCAGATCAGGCTGCTCGACCACGAGGCCGATTCGCTCGGAGCAGAGCTCGAGGGCATCACCATCGAGCCGTTGCTCCTCGACAGCGAGGACCGGATCACGCAGCTGCACCAGGAGATGGGCCGTTTCCGCAAGGACCAGCGCGACCTGCCCAAGCTCACCGCGCTCGTGGAGGAGCACCACGGCGCGATCGAGGCGACCCGGGCCAGGCTCGGTTCCGGTTCTTCAAGGGCTGTGTCGAAGCTCACCGATGCTCAACGGAACGAGATCACCTCCGCCGCGGACCAAGCGGCGTCGATCACCACGGAGCTCCGGGCCGCTCAGCACGAGGTCCGGCGGCTCAGCGATCGCGTCGTCGAGCTGGAGGCCGAGCTGGGGGCCATGCCTGACGCCCCGGATCTCGACACGCTCGAACGGGCGATCACCCTCTCACTCAAAGCCGGCGACCTCGACGATCAGGTCGAGACGGCAACGTCAACACGTGCATCGCTCGAACAGCGAGCGACGACGACCGCCCGACGTCTCGGTGTCAGCGACGGCTCACGCACCATCGCCGAGATCGAGGCGACGCCGGTACCGGCCCGGGCACGGGTGGCGCAGGAACGAGATCTCCGCACAGCCATCGAGAACGAGATCCGCGGGATCGCCACAACGGATCGGCAACGCCGCGATGAACGCGAAGCGCTCGTCGCGGAACGTGGCGCCCTCGACCCGACATCGACGATCCCCGATCAGGACGAGCTGACTGCTGCCAGAGCGCATCGTGACGCCGGTTGGCTGATCGTCAGGGGCGTGCTCGACGACCGGCGCGACGACGCTGCAGCGGCCTCCTGGTCAGGTGGCATCCCACTGCCACACGCCTACGAGACGGCGGTCTCCGCCGCAGACGACGCCGCCGATCGTCGCTACGAGCACGCTGATCAACTCGCTCGGATCGAGGAGATCGACCGCCGGATCGCGGCCATCGACGCCGAGCTCGCGGCGAACCGCCAGGAGCTCGACACGATCGAGCGACGACAGGCAGATCTTTCAGCCGGATGGGCCGCTGTCTGGAGCGATGTGGCCGTCGTTCCTGACACACCGGATGTGGCTGCCGAGTGGCTGGAGGAGCACAGGAAGCTCCTCGATGACCTGACAGCGCTACGGAGCATCGAAGGCGACCTGGATCGCTCCACGACAGCACGCGACGGTCACATCCAACAGCTGCAGGCGCTGCTGGTCGCCCACGGATCCACGTCGACCAGCGACTCCCTGACCATGGCGACCGAGCAAGCCGGCCAACTCCTGTCGCAGCTCCAGCAGGTTGCGAACGCTCGACAGGGTCTCGAGCGCCAGCTCCGGGAGCTCCGAAGCCAGCAACTCGAGCGGGAACGGGATCTCGATGAGGCTCGCCGCGATCACGAGCAGTGGTCGGCGCGCTGGAACGCCGCGCTCGAACCGCTCGGTCTCCCGGCCGGCACATCGGTCGAGGCTGCCCGCACCACTGTGCAGCTCATCGGCGAACTTGCCAAGCAGCAACTCGACCACGCGAACGCCGAACGGCGCCGCGACGGGCTCCAGAGCGACATCGACGCCTTCGAGCACGACGTCAGGGCTACCGCGCTCGTCCTCGCGCCGGAGTCCGTCGACGACGACCCCGAGCACATCGTCAGCGAACTGCACAGACGGCTGGCGGCGACGAGCGAAGCCCGCGTCCGTCGTGACGGCCTGACCGACCGGCTGGAACAGAACCGTCTCGAAGCCGGCGCACGCCAGCGAGCACTCGATCACGCGAGCGAGCGCCTGATCGCCCTCCGACGACGAGCCGGACTGGGAGCGGAGGTCGACCTAGATCAGGTGGCACGACGGTCCGAGTTGCTGGCAGCAGCACAGGAGCACCTCGCCGACCTGGAGCGCACGCTGGTCGACGTCGGCGAGGGCCGATCGGTCGAGGAGCTTGCCGCCGACGGCGCCGCATTCGGCATGGACCCCGATCGGCTCGCAGCGGAGCGTGACGACACATCCGCGAAGCTCGATCAACGGGACGCCGAGTTGGCCGATGCGAACGCCAGATGCGGCGAGCTCCAGACTCGCCTCGATCAGATCGACGGTTCTTCCGACGCTGCGAACCTCGACGAGCAGGCCGCGATGCGCCAGGCCGAGGCCCTCCAACACCTGGACGAATATGTCCGGGCCCATCTGGCCGCTGCGGTGCTCCGACGGGTCATCGCCGGCTACGGAGCCCAGCACCAACAGCCGATCCTCCTCGACGCGACCGAGATCTTCTCGACGCTGACGGGTGGCGCGTTCGTCGAACTGCTTCCCGACGACGACGGGTCACAGCAGATCCTCCTCGCACGACGCCGCAACGGTGAGCTGCTGCACACCGCGGAGATGAGCACGGGCACCCGCGACCAGCTGTACCTGGCGATCCGGATGGCGGGCATCCGCCATCAGCTCCAGAGCATGGAAGAACGGCTCCCGATCGTGCTCGACGACCTGCTCGTCCACTTCGACGACGAGCGTTCGGCCGCTGCTCTCGAGGTGCTGGCCACGATGGCCGTCGAGACACAGGTGCTGATGTTCACCCACGAGCCGAACGTGGCTGAGCTCGCGACCCGGACACTCGGACCGGAGCGTTCCGCTGTGCTGAAGCTGCCCCGACGCGACCAGGAGGTCCCGGTCGAGGTGACGGAGCAGCGGCGCCCAACGGTCACCACGGATTCGACACGAGGCGAGTTGGTGCTCGACTGTCTTCGCGAAGCGGTCGATCCGCTCGGCAAGGCACAGATCCTCGCCAGCACCGGGATCAGCGACGAGGAGTGGAAGCCGCTGATCAAGCAGCTGGTCGACTCCGGAGCGATCCGGCGAACCGGGGCGAAGCGAGGTGCCCGCTATCACATCGCTCCCAGCCCATGATCGAGATCCATCTCGACGAACGGGCCGACCAGTCGGCGTCGCGGCTCGCGGAGCTGCTCACGTCCGCGCCGGCCGATCCGATGACGCCGGAGTGGATCGCGGTCCCCTCTGCCGGCATCCGGCGCTGGCTCGAGCTCGAGCTGGCCCGTCACCTGGGAGCGAGCAGCGCCGGATCCGGCGACGGCATCGCCGCGAACATCGACTTCGTCTTCCCGGGTGCGCTCCGCTCACAGGTCCTCGGTAGGGACGACGCGTGGTCGGTGGATCACCTGGCATGGGCGGTGCTGTCGGTCATCGACGAGCACCGCGACGACCCGTTGGTGCGCGACCTGCTCGGTGACGACGGTCGATCCGCCCGGTACGCGACCGCCCGGCGCATCGCCGATCTGTTCGACCGCTACCACCTGCACCGACCCGACATGGTGCAGTCATGGGCCGACAGCACCGACCTCACCGGCACCGACCTCGACGGCACCGGCCGGCCACTCGGTGACCACGATCGCTGGCAAGCGCATCTGTGGCGGCTGGTCCGAGCACGGCTCCACCACCCGGGACCGACGGAGCGTCTCCCCGGGCTGATCGACCGCATCCGGGCCGGCGAGCTGGAGCTCGACCTGCCACCCCGGCTCATCCTGTTCGGCCTCACGGTCCTGCCCGGCGGACCGTCGTTCCTC
>CAYSCB010000162.1:0-6899 GCA_964429335.1 uncultured Aquihabitans sp. | reverse complement strand
GGGGGATGAGGTTGAAGACGGCGACGACGGTGGAGACAGCGAGGGTGGCCTCGAGGCAGTCGAAGGGATCATCGAAGAGGGCTGAGCAGGGATCGGTCACGTTGGTGGTCGCTGTCGGCTTCGTGTTCGCCGCGGTGGTCCTGATCGGGATCCGTCAGATCAGCGACGCGGCGACGCAGCGAGCACGGGCCGATGCCGTTGCCGACCTGGTGGCGTTGGCAGCCGTGACCGGCGGTCGCCAGGGAGCCGAGGCGGTCAGCGCGTCGAACGAGGCGCAGCTCGTGTCGTTCGAGCGTCGTGGCGAGGTCGTTGTCGTGGTCGTCCGCCGATCGGCTGTCCGGGCCGTTGCAGCGGCCCGCGGTGTTCCCGGAGCGCACTGACAGGTCCGTAGGGCGGGCTCACCGTTGCACGAGAGGCGTCGGGATAGGCTCGCCTCCGTGAGCAGCACTCGTCCGGCCGACACCGGGCCCACGGCCGCTGTGCCGACGTCGGCCGACGTCGGTGGTGCGACCCCGCCACCGACCCAACCGTTGACGGGCGTCGCGCCGCGTCGTCCCGTCCAGGGGACGGTTGCCGCCGACGTGCCGGAACGTCGACGCGCGGTCGAGGTCGAGGGGGAGCCGACACCGAACCGCCTGCTCGGCTACCGCCGTCAGCGCTTCGAGGCCCGCAAGGTCCGTCGACTGATCCGCCACGTGGACCCATGGTCGATGCTCAAGCTCGCGGTCCTCGTGTCGCTGTGCATGTGGTTGATCTCGATGATCGCAGCAGTCATCCTCTGGGCAGTCGCGCGGAGCTCGGGCACGGTGTCGAGCATCGAGAGCTTCGTCAACTCCTCGTTGCAGCTGCAGGACTGGAAGCTCGACGGCGAGTTCCTCTTCCGCCAGTTCAGCCTGATCTCCCTGCTGTTCCACCTGGGCATCGCGGCGTCGATCGTCGTCGCAACGCTCGTGTTCAACCTGATCAGCGACATCATCGGCGGCGTGTGGGTGTCGGTCATCGAGGAGGAATCCGCCCGCCCCGTCGGTGGACCGTCGAATCGTTGATCCGGTACGCTCCCCGGCTGGCCGGTCGACCGCTCGAGCGGACGGCCGTCGCAGGTTCCGGGGCTATAGCTCAGTCGGTTAGAGCGCACCCCTGATAAGGGTGAGGTCGCTGGTTCGATTCCAGCTAGCCCCACCACCCCGGACCCACCAGGATCAGACCCACCACGATCGGGAGGTGCCGTTGCACGGTCTTCGACGAGCAGTCCTGGCGGTCGCGCTCGGTGCGTTGATCGGTGTCGTGCTCAGGTTCCGAGGATCGACCGAGACACCCCCGCAGCGCGGGGGATGGCGCGAGCTCGCCGGGTCGGACCTGAGGTGAGCCGGACCGACACGCCCCGGGTGGCGATCGTCGGTGGTGGGGTCGTCGGCGCACGCACCGCGCGGGAGCTCTTGACCCCGGGACCCGACGGACGGGCGACGACATCAGCGGTCTCGATCGTGACGCGCCGTTCGGAGCGTGCCGACCAGCTGAGGTCGAGCTTCGGTTCCATGGTGGATGTGCGCCTCGACACCGCAGCGTCGACGACGCGGACCGAACCGGGGATCTGGGGAGGTGATGCCGACGTCGTGGTCGTGACCCGGGAGCCGTGCCAACAGCTCGACGTCGTTCGGACTGCGGTCGACTCCGGCTGCGATGTGGTTGCGACGACCGATGACCCCGCCGAGGTCGCCGACGTCCTCGACCTGCACGCGACGGCGGTTGCGCGTGGGCGCAGGATCCTCGTCGGTGCAGGGATGTCCCCGGGGTTGTCGTGCCTGCTCACCCGACACGCGGCGGGACTGCTCGATTCGGTCGACGAGGTGCACGTCGCCCGTGACGGTGCCGCCGGTCCTGCCTGTGCCCGCCAGCGGCTGCGTGCGCTGAGAGGCTCCGCGAACGAATGGCGTGACGGTGCGTGGGTGCGTCGGGCGGGCTTCTCGGGTCGGGAGCTGTGCTGGTTCCCCGACCCCATCGGGGCACGTGACTGCTACCTGGCTGATCTGGCCGAGCCGGTGGTGCTCGTCGATGCGTTCCCCGATGTGGCACGGGTGTCGGCACGGCTCGCAGCGTCGAGGTGGGACCGCGTGTTCGCCCCGCTCCCGGTGCTGGTCGGTCCACCCGTCGAGGGACGACTGGGCGCTGCGCGCGTCGAGGTGCGGGGCGTGCGGGAGGGTCGACGGGAGATCGTCGTGTACGGCGTCCTCGACCGACCCGGCGTCGCCACTGCTGCGACCGCCGCTGTCCTGGCACTGAGCGTCGCCGCCGGTGACGTGCCGATCGGCAGCCACGGTGCCGCGGCGATCGTGGATCCCGTTCCGATCCTGCGGGAGCTCGCCCGCCGAGGTGTCCGCTCCGCCACCATGGAGGGCTCCTCGAGCGCACGGCTGTTGCGTCCGGGTTCGGAACCGGCCGACAGATCCTGACCCGGCGGATCGCGCTCTGCGTGTTCAGGTTTCACGTCTACCGGCCGATATCACCACGCAGCGTGATCTTGATGTGAGCAGCGGACCTGTCGGAGAGATTTCTCGAGAATCTCCTCAAGTCCGATGTCGGCGCGCGCCGATACCCCTCTGGCCGAACCGCTCGGCGACCGAGGAGCGATGCAGACATGGGCGCGATGACCGAAACCGCCGCGATGACCGAGACCGCACCGGGGAGCAGTCGGCGGTCGTCGAGGACCGCAGACCGTGGTGAGGCGTCCCGCCTGGTGGAGGAGCACCTCGACCTCGTCAACCACGTCGTGTTCCAGGTTGCGGTGCACTTCCCGCGGCACGTCGATCGCGACGAGCTCGCCCGGGCCGGTGCGCTCGGGCTGGTCGAGGCCGCGCAGCGCTACGACGAGGCACGTGGTGTCCCGTTCAACCGGTTCGCCGCTCAGCGGATCCGCGGCGCGATCATCGACGCGGTCCGTTCCGCCGACTGGGCACCACGGTCGGTGCGGACCCTCGCACGTCGACTGGACCAGGTGGAGCAACGACTCGCCGCCCAACTCGGACGGGTCCCGTCCCTGGGCGAGACAGCGGCGGAGCTCGGGATGAGCCGTGACGACCTGGACCGTCTGCGCGACCGCGTCTTCCGGTCGGTCGTGCTGGCCTACGAGCACCTCGTCGGCGACACCGACGATGAGGAGCTGACGCTGGTCGACATTCTGGCGGACTCCGATGAACGGGAGCCCGCCGAGGAGCTCGAGAACCGGGAGCTGCACGCCTACCTCCGCGAGGCGATCGCCCTCCTCCCCGAGCGCCACCGCCTGATCGTCCTCGGGTACTTCATCGAGGAGCGGACCTCGGAGGACCTGGCACGATTCCTCGGTGTCACCGAGTCACGTGTGTCGCAGATGCGCACCGAGGCGTTGGGCATGCTGAAGATGGGCATCGAGGCGCAGTACGTCCCCGCCGACCAGCGCCCTGAGCCGGACGGGCTCGTCGAACGCCGTCGGGCCCGGTACGTGAACGCGATCTCGGCGGCCTCGGCATCGACGCAGTGGATCACGTTGCGGGATCGGCCGGATTCGGATGAGGCCTTCGTCAGCCTCGTCCAGTCGATGGCCGTTGCGGCGAGCTGACCAGCGATCTGTCCGCCGCGTGAACGCTCACGGGGCCAGGAGACCGACGAGCTCGTCGTGGAACCGACCGTTCGACGCGATCGCGGAGAAGCGGTACTCGGGGTGATCGACGTTGGGCTGCGTGGCGTCGCCGCCCTGCCATGAGGTGAGCGTCCCGCCCGCCTCGGGGACGATCACGAGCAACGCTGCAAGGTCCCACCAGGCGAGCGCCGGGTCGAACATCGCTTCGATGCGACCCGAAGCGACGAGCGCGTAGCCGTAGGCGTCACCCCATGTCCGAAGCTGCATGCCGGCGTCGGAGACACGCTCGAACATCGCCGGGCTCCACCCGTGGAATGCGGTGGTCGACAGGTACGCGTCGGTGGTGGCGTCGTGGTCCGACACCCGACACGGTGCCCCGTCGAGGTAGCAACCCCGACCTCGACCCGCCCAGATCGTCTCGCCCAGCGCCGGCAGGTTGATGACGCCGATGGCTGGGCCGTGCTCGTCCTCCATGTACAACAGGTTGGAGAACGTGCCGACGCCGTGGCTGAACGCCCTGGTTCCGTCGATCGGGTCGATGACCCACGTCCGACCCGAGGTACCCGGCTCGTCGGCTTCCTCCTCGCCCCGAATGGCGTCGTCGGGCAACGCCGTCCGGATCTGATCCCGCAGGAGGTGTTCGGCTGCCCGGTCCGCGGCCGTGACCGGTGAGCCGTCGCCCTTGTGCTGGACATCGAGATCGGGATGGTTGAACCAGCCGAGCGTCAGCTCGCCGGCCGAACGGGTCCATTCCACAGCACTGGTCAACAGCGCGTCGTCGATGGGCGGCCTGGTCGCCGGGGGCGGGGATTCCATGGGTCGATGATGCCACCTCGGCCGCTCGATCCCGACCGGCTACGGTCGAGCGGTGGACCTGTCGACGATCCTCGAGCTGGCCGACCACGGTCCCGATGTGTACGTCGGGATCGGTCCGCAGTATCCGTGGGGAGGCCTCTACGGTGGTCAGATCGTCGCTCAGGCACTGATGGCGGCCTCGTCGACGGTGTCCGACGAGCTGCCGGTCCATTCGCTCCGCGCCTACTTCATCCGTCGCGGTGACCACGACGAGCCGGTGCGCTACGAGGTCGACCGGATCCGGGACGGTCGCTCCTTCGTGACGCGTCGGGTCGTCGCCCGCCAGGCCGTGGGTGCGATCCTCAACCTCGAGGCCAGCTTCCAGCGTGACGAGCGGTCAGCCGACGTCGAGCTGCTGAGGCCGCCGGGGCTGCCGACGCCCGACCAGCTCGACCACAGCTCGTGGAGCCCGGTGTTCGAGCGGGCCTACGTGCCGGCTGACCGGTTCCCGGGACGTGAGGGCGACCATCGTGGCCGGGCCACTGCGTGGATGCGGGCGGTCGATGCCATCGGTGATGACCGTGCACGGCAGGCTGCCGCGCTCGCGTTCATGAGCGACGACCTCCCGACCGACGCGGTCGTCCTCGCCCATCCCGTGGGTGATCGACCCCTGGAGGTGCTGCACGGCGTGCTGTTCAACGCGAGCCTGGACCACACGATGTGGTTCCATCGACCGTTCCGGGCCGATGAGTGGCACGTCCACGACTTCACCTGCCACACCTTCGTCGGCGGTCGGGGCCTGTCGCTGGGTCACATCTTCACGGCGGACGGATCGCACGTGGCGACGATCGCCCAGGAGGTGCTGCTGCGGGAACTGGGGGAGCAGCGCGACTGATCCACCGGATCGCTTCAGTTCCCACCGCTCGCGCCGATGGGTGTTCTGAAGGAGGTGGGTCCTGTGCATCTGGTGGACCTGAACGTGGGTGCCGACAAGGGCATCCACCTCGAACTGCATCCGAGGCTGACCGTCGTGGAGGCAGGATCGAAGACCCAGGAGCGATTCGTGTCGTTGCTCGGCCGGGCGTACGTGCTCGCAGGCAGCGAGGTCACCGGTACCGTCGACGGCGGAGGCTTCCTGACGCCGTTCGATCCGACTGCCGTGGTCGCGCTCGACCTCGTCGGTGACGGCCTGGACGTCATCGACGCGTCGGCCCTGCCGCCACCCGATCCAGGTCCGCGTGACAGAGCACGGATCGCTGCGGCCGCAGAGCTCGAGCGCCGACGGGAAGAACACGAGGCGCAGATCGTCGAACGGGACAAGGTCGCTCGCCTCCACGATGCGACCGTCGTCGCGCTCGCCGCAGGAGCTGAGGAGCGCGATGGGATGGCTGCGCGCCTCGATGACCTGTCGGCAGCACATGTCGTGCTGCTCGATCGGCTGCCGGGGAACGAGCGTGAACGAGTCGCAGCCGTCGACGCGGCGGAGTCGGCGACCTCACGCCTGGAGGAGCTCCGCTCGGTGCGCGAGGCCGTCGGTGCGCTGCTCGGCCCGTCCGAGGACGGATCGAACCTCCGCCTCGGGGATGACACGGACGAGATCACGGCGCTGGTCGAGCGTGCCGGCGCCCTCGGAGGGCTCCGCGGAGAGGACCTGAAGCGCATCACCGGTTGGTTCGAGGCGCTCGGAGCGGGAACCGCCACGGTCCGCTCAGACGCGCGCGCTCTCGCATCGGAGATCGAGGGGATCGAGACCGCATGGGAGCAGGCTGCTGCCCTCGGCATCGAGGGTGATCCGACCGTCGCACGACTCGCTGCGGAGCGGACCCAGATCGGTGAGAACTTCGATCTGCTGGTGAAGCTCTCGGAGTCGGGGATGCTCGGCGACACCGCCAAGGCGCAGATCGACGCCGCACACGTCGGTGTCGTACGGGCCGCGAAGAGCGATGAGGGAGCAGCGCTCGCTGCGGAGGCCGTGGTGCTCGCTCGCTACGGCTTCGACTCCTATCTGGAGTACACGATCGCGACCTCGACCCGCAGCGTCGGTCAGGCGCTCGAGACGAAGGTCGCCGAGCTCACCTCCCGTGTCGACCTGCTCGACGCTGAGCTGGCGGCGGCACGGAGCGCCGCGGCGGATCACCTGAACAGCCTGGCGAACGAGCGTGAACCGGCCCGGGAGCGGGCGACGGCGTACCTCGGCTACCGCCCGGAGGGATCGTCGCTCGACCACCTCCTGCGGGTTCCCGAGGTCCCAGCGGAGCTCACCCGCCTGACGGTGACCCTCGACGAGGCGATCGAGACGGCTCAGGGCGAGGTCGTCCGCTTCCGGGACACGGTGGCTGAGCTCGACGACGAACGTCAGAGCATCGGGGTCCGAGCAGCGGAGATCGTCGAGCAGCAGCGCGCGATCGAGTCGAGGATCGCCGAACTGGATGTGACCCTCGCTCAGGTGACGGCGGAGGAGGCGACGCTGTCGGCTCGGCTGGCGCGCATC
>CAYSCB010000161.1:0-6933 GCA_964429335.1 uncultured Aquihabitans sp. | reverse complement strand
CCGAGGGTGTCGGCGACGACGTGCCGCCGGACCGTCGCCCTCCTCGTGCAACCGAGATCCCCGACCACAACATCAGCACCGCGGTGAACACCATCAACACGCCCCCGGGCACACGGTCGGAGACCAACGCCCCGCCGACCGCGATGATCGATCCCGAGATCCCGAGGCCCAGCGCCGCGCTCCAGTCGACGAGCCCTTCCCGGGCATATCGCAGCGTGCCGGCGATCGCCCCGGGGAAGATGGCCGGCACCGTCGAGCCGACGGCCTGGATCGGTGTCGCGCCGAGGACGCGGACCGCGGGGGTGGTGATCACCGCGCCACCGACGCCGAGCAGCGCCGCGAGCACACCTGAGCCGACGCCCACCAGTCCGGCGAGCACGACGGTGATGACGGTCGAAGAGTCCACGGCGCCCGAAGCTACCGGTCACCGCACGCGGCGAGGGCGGCCCGCAGGGCCGCCCTCGCCCAGGTCGCTCGATCAGGATCGCCCGAGTCGTCCGGGCGTCCACATCAGCAGCCGGTGCCGGCCCAGGCCGACCGACCGCCGTTCTTGTACAGCCACATGGCGACGGCGTCCTGCGCCCACCAGGGCGCGGCGCTGGCACGCGGGTAGCCGGGGTGGCCGGCCTTGGCCGAGACGTTGCGCCACGTGCTGGTGAGGAACTGGTAGGCGCCGGAGGCGGAGCTCGACGGGTTCTGCGCCGTGTAGTCACCACGGGACTCGTGTGCTCGGACACATGCGAGGAAGGGATGGCTCTGGACAGCGCGGCGCTGGGCCTCGACGGCCTGGGTGAGCGCCTCGGTCTGACGTGCGATCTCTGTCTGGTCGATCTGGCCGTCCCCGTTGAAGTCGGGGACCCACTGCGAGACGGGGACGTTGCAGCCGCTCAGCAGGAAGAGGGCGACGGTGGCACCGGCCAGGAGACCGATCCGCCGACGGCGGCGGGTCGGAGCTGCCGGCGCCTCGGGACTGCTGGTGTCCCCGGGTCGCGGGGCCCCTGATCGTCGTGCCCGATGGACGGCGATGGTGTCGTGGTCGGGATCTGCGCAGGTGATGGTCGTGGAGTTCATCGGGTCCCTCCGAGGGGGTCCGTCGGACCGGCTGGCGCGCCGGTGTCATCACGAACATGTGACGACGGCGAGACAGTATGACGGAAACGGGTCGAATTCGTAACATCGCGTCACCCAATTGTGACATGAACCACATTCGCCTCATCGATTCCCTCCGCGGATGTCCAGGGGGTTACCGTGGGTCACCACCGACCACGCCTCCTCCGGCTCCGCTCGAAAGGCCCCATCCGTGAGCGCCGAACGACTCCCCCACGGCCGGATCAACCCGCGTGCGTCGATCCCGTTCTTCCTGGTCCACCTCGTCCCGCTCCTCGCGTTCTTCACGGGCGTCACCCGCACAGCGGTGGTGCTCCTTGTGGTCACGTACTGGGGGCGGATGTTCTTCATCACCGCCGGTTACCACCGGTACTTCTCGCACCGCTCCTACCGAACCAGCCGTGCGTTCCAGTTCGTCCTCGCCGTCGGCGGATCGACCTGCGTCCAGAAGGGACCGCTGTGGTGGGCCGGTCACCACCGGGACCACCATCGCTTCTCGGACACGATCGACGACCCGCACACACCCCGCAAGGGGTTCTGGTGGAGCCACGTCGGCTGGATCCTCAGCGACGAGACCTCGTCCCGCCCGACCGGTTCCATGAAGGACTTCGAGCGCTACCCCGAGATCGTGTGGTTGTCACGCCACGACTGGATCGGTCCGTGGGCGCTCGCCGTCGTGTGCTTCCTGATCGGCGGCTGGTCCGGCCTCGTGATCGGGTTCTTCCTGTCGACGGTGCTGCTGTGGCACTCGACGTTCATGATCAACTCGCTCGCCCACGTCTTCGGCAGCCGTCGCTTCGACACCACCGACACGAGTCGCAACAACTTCGCGCTCGCCGTGGTCACGATGGGCGAGGGGTGGCACAACAACCACCACCGCCACCAGCACATCGCACGCCAGGGCCTCCGTTGGTACGAGATCGACGTCACCTGGTACCTGCTCGTGCTCCTCGAGAAACTGCACATCATCTGGGGCGTCCGGCGACCCCGTCGCAGCGATCAACCGTCCGGCAGCGAGCAGTCCGCCCCCGACGATCCTGAGATGATCGCGGTCTGACGGCGCCGTTGGCAGAAACACCGTTCCCAGCACGGCTCCTCGGCACTACGGTGACCGCATGGGATGCGGCTGCCTGATCCTCCTGGCCTCGGGGATCTCGCCCCGTCTCGGATTGTTCCTCGTCTGGCTCTTCACCGACCGCATCCCTGCCGCGTTCGACCACAACTGGATCGTCGCGGTCCTCGGGTTCCTCTTCCTGCCGTGGACGACCCTCGCCTGGGCCGCGGTGTGGGCGCCGGTCGGGGGCGTGTCCGGTCTCGGGTGGTTCATCGTCGCGCTCGCGTTCTGCCTCGACCTCAGCACCCACTTCGGCGCAGCACGGAGCGAGCGAGACCGTCGGGCAGGGGTCGCGGCCTGAGCCTGGATCCACCGCTCGATGGCTGACCGGGTGGATGATCGGTCCATGTCGGACGACGCCGCCACGGACGCCGGGACGAGGTCCTCCAGGTTCCTGAAGCGGTACATCCGCCCGTCGGAGCAGAAGAGCATCGCCCCGGTGCTCGCGCTGACCGTGCTCGCCATGGTGCTGAGCCCGCTGCTGGCGGACAGCAACACGGGCCGCGGTCTGGAGGTCGCGCTCATCGGCACCAGCGCGATCGTCGCGCTCACACGTACCGGAGCCCACGTGATGGTGCGCCGGATAGGAGCTGCGATCGTCGTGTTCGCGACGCTCGCCGGGGCTGCCATCCCGACGCTGCACGGCCCGACCACCGGGCCGATGGAGATCGCCGCCTCCGGGCTCTACGCGAGCCTGCTGCTGATCACCCCGATGCTGATGGTGCTGCGCCTCATGCTCCGACCCCGCATCACGATGGACACGCTCGCCGGTGCGCTCACCGCGTACCTCCAGATCGGCATCTTCTTCGGAGCGCTGTTCCTGTTCATCGCCCAGGTGATGGCGCCGTCACCGTTCTTCGCCCAGACGAAGACTCTCGTGTACTCCGACTTCGAGTACTTCAGCTTCATCACGATGACGACGGTCGGCTACGGAGACCTCACCCCCGTCTCCAGGCTCGGCCAGACGCTCGCCGAGATCGAGGCCGTCGCGGGACAGGTGTTCCTCGTCACAGTGGTGGCCCTGGTGGTGTCGAACCTCGGTCGACCGATCCGGCACAAGGCATCCGGGAGCGACCATCTGTCCGACGACCGGACCGACGACTGATCAGGACGACTTCGACGTCCTCGAGTCGACCGCTCGCCAGATCAACAGGACGATCACCGCACCGACGAACGATCCGATCAGCCCGCTCGGCGCGATCTTGAACCCGTCGCCGGCGACGAGGCTCGAGATGGTCCCGCCGACGAACGAACCGACGAGACCGGCGATCAGCGACTGGGCGTTCGGGCGGGTTCCCATGCCCAGGACGAGCTGGCCGAGCCAGCCGACGAGCATTCCGAACACGAGGATTCCGAGGATCAGCACGGGCGAGGACCCTACTCCGCCGACGGCACCGGACCACCGACGGTGACGGTGTCGCCGACCCGCACCGCACCCGGGGTCAGGATCTCCGCATAGACGCCGAGGTTCTGGTCGAGGTCGGCGACGATGTGGCGGAGCACCGCGCGGTCCGCCGGGAGCGACGCGTCGACCTCACGGGTCACCATCACGCAGCGGGGGCAGCCGGCCCGGATGCCGAGCTCGACGTCACCCACGCGGACCGTGCGTCCGATCCAGTCGAACTCCGGGTGACCTGTCTCCTCCCCCGTGTCGATGACCATGCTGGGTCGGAAGCGGCGAATGTCGATGACGGAGTCAGGCAGCGCTTCGGTGAGCGATCGCATCGCCGAGCTCGTCATCAGCATCAATGGGAAGGCGTCGTGGTAGGTGCCGAGCGGTGACTCGTACTCGAGGATCTCCGGCGGGAAGATCGACAGGTCCGGCAGAGGTTCATCCGGATCCCGACCGAAGATCGAACGCAGCTCCTCGAGCAGGTCATCGCTGTCGGGCGCACCACGGCGGTAGTGGTCGAGCTCGGTCGCCGGCAGCCTCGGCCACAGCGTGACCTCGTGGTCGAGCGCCGCGCTGACCGCGGCGTCGGTCCCATCGGCCCCGGCACGGACGGTGGATCCATCGGGAAGCGTGATCGTCACCGGCGAGCCGGGCCCGTCGTCGTAGGCGGCGGCCAGTCGCATCAGCGCGCCGATCTTCTTCGCCCCGCGGATACCACCACGGACCTCGTCGCGGGCGGCCCACATCCGGTCGCCCACGATCCCGTCGGTGACGACATCGACGGACCCGACACGTTCGCCGAGCATCGACTTCACCGGGTACCGCCACAGCTCGCTCACGTGCACCCCGGCAACCTACCGCCCGGGTGATACGCGTGACTGAGGCCGGCGGTCGGTGGGATCGATCGCCGACCGGTCCGCCTCGATCAGTCCGGAGGACCCTCGGTGAGGGTGACGGTGCCGGTGTGGCTCTGGCCGTCCGGATCGACCCACGTGAGGGAGACCTTGTCGCCGGGCTTGGCGTTGGCCAGCGCGCTGGTCAGGCCCTCGGCGGAGGTGACCTTCTTGCCGTCGACCGCGGTGATCGTCGACCCTGCCGTGATCCCCGCCTTCTGCGCTCCGGAACCGTCCGCCACGCCGGCCACGGTCGCCCCCGCGACCGACTGCCCGGAGCCCGAGGTCCCGAACGGGTCGGCGGCCACGGAGGTGACCTGGACACCGAGGATGCCCCGGGTCCCGATGTGCACGACGTCGCTGCCCTGACCGGCCTTGATCTGCTCGACGATGCGGAGCGCGTCGTTGATCGGGATGGCGTAGCCCTCGCCGGTAGCGGACGTCTGGTTGGTGACCGAGGCCGCCGAGTTGACCCCGATCACCTCGCCCTTCGCGTTGGCGAGCGGCCCGCCGGAGTCGCCGGGGACGATGTTCGCGTCGGTCTGGATCAGGTTGTTCAGCCGTTGCGCCTCCTGGCCGCTCTGGTCGCTGGCGGTGATGCTCCGCCCGAGTGCGACGACGTTGCCGGGGACGACCGACGGCGTGCCGCCGCGGCCACCGGCGTTGCCGAGTGCGACGACGGCGTCACCGACCTTCACCGTGTCGGAGTTCCCTGTGTGAACGGTTGCGAGCCCCTTCGCACCCACGAGCTTGATGAGCGCGACGTCCCTGGTCGGCGCTGTGCCCAGCACCTTCGCGTCGTAGCGGTCGCCGGAGTCGGCGTCGATCACGACCATCTTCATCGCTCCCCGGACGACGTGGTTGTTCGTCAGCACGAGTCCATCGGAGGTGAGGATCATGCCGGTGCCGGCACCTTGGCCATCGGCGGTGAGGACGTTGATGTTGACGATCCCGGGGGTGACCGCGGCAGCGACCTTGTCGACGTCCGCCGTGGCGTTCGTCGTCGGGCTCTGCGAACCGGAGCCCGACGGGTCCTGTGCCTGCTCGCCACCGAAGTCGTTCGGGAACGTCGGAACGGTCGACGGGTCGTTCGAGGCCCGGTTCGACGGGTCCTGCCCGACGGTGGGACTCGGTGCGATCGCTGCCTGGTCACCGCCGGAGCGACCGACGTGGGCGAGTCCGAAGCCACCGGCGAGCCCGGCGAGGAGGGCGAACACGAGCAGGAGTGCGATCCCGACGCCGCGGCCACGACCGTGGTTGCGGGAGCCTTCCGGCGGACGCGGTGCGGGTGGCGCTCCCGGAGGGATCCAACCGCCCGGTGCCCCCGGGCCGCCGGGGCCCACCGGAGCACCCGGGAACCCGCCGGTGCCGGCCGGCGGAGTGAAGGGGTAGCTCGCGGGCGTGCTCGGCGGGGCGAGCGGCGGGCCCAACGGGAGCGTCGGGGGTGCCGGCGGGAGGGGGACCGGGGGCCCGGAGGGGTAGGACGCCGCGGTGGACCCGGTCACTGGAAGAGGGGCCGTCGTAGGTTCGCCGTTGGACATGGGCTCCATGTCAGCCCCGTTTCGTGAGGAAGCGGTAAGCGGAGGCTGTGAGGACGCTGAGGACTGTGCCGGACCTCAGCGTTACGACGTAGGTCCGGCGGTCCCGGACCTCGGGGTTCCGCAGCACCGAGGGTACCCTCGACCGGTGACCGAACCCGACGGACCCCTCACGGTGCGACCCGGGCTCGTCATCCCTGCCGCTGCGATCGGTGAGCAGTTCACGACATCTGGCGGACCGGGCGGCCAGCACGCCAACCGCTCCCGGACACGAGTCGAACTCCGCCTCGACCTGCGTTCGTGTGGCGCTTTCACCGATCATCAGCGCGCGTTGCTGATCGAACGGTTCGGTCCGGAGATCCGCGTCGTGGTCGACGACGAACGCTCCCAGCTGCGCAACCGGGTCCTCGCCCGTGAGCGACTCGCCGGTCGACTCCGCTCGGCGCTCGTCCCACAGCGGACCCGGACCGCCACGCGGGCCACCCGCGCGTCGCAACGCCGGCGGCTCGACAGCAAGCGTCGACGCAGCCAGCTCAAGGCGCAACGACGCCGACCCACCACGGGAGACTGACATCCACACCGCGGTCCCGGTGAGGTCGTGCCGTGGGCTCAGGTGAGTGGTCGGGGTGACTGGAACACGGCGCTCAGCCCCTCGCCCCACATGACGAGGTCCGCAGCCCCGGGCAGACCGAGGGAGCGCAGCTCGCTCGCGAGCGCCCCTTCACCGAGGGTGATGCGCACGTCCGCCGGATCGACGAACGACGACGGCAGCTCCATCTCGAGGGGGAGCTCCATCGGGCGGCCGTCGAGGTACGAGTAGGTGAGCGCGGGGTCCCGCTGCGCGGTGGCCGCGACGCAGGAGTTCGCCGGTCTCGGCAGCGCGACGAG
>CAYSCB010000160.1:0-7076 GCA_964429335.1 uncultured Aquihabitans sp. | reverse complement strand
CGGCCAAGCACAGCTGCCCGACCGTCGCCGGGGCGCGGGAGGCGGCGATGACGGGCGGCGAGTTCGTGTTCGCACCGATGACGATCTCGGCCACGGCCGGTGAGGACATCACGATCGCGCTCACCGCCGACGACAGCGCCCACGACCTCTACGTCGCGGGTGTAGGTCATGTCGTCCACGCAAAGGCGGGCAAGACCGCCATGGGCGGCCTGCGCATCGAGGAGCCAGGAACCTACGAGTTCTGGTGCACGGTGAACGGCCACAAGAAGGCAGGCATGACCGGGACGATCACGGTCGCCTAGCGCGTGCGCGCGACCCGGGTACCCCCGCCCGGGTCGCGCGCGCCTCTCTGCCCACAACCGGGAAGGAGACCCCATGCCCGTCATGTCTCGCGTCGAGCAGGCGTTCTGCCGGAGTGCCCCGTGGCGCGCCTTCACACGCCGCACGGTCGTCCCCTGGGCCAGTCGAGGTCACATCCTCCACGGGGAGGTGCTCGAGCTCGGAAGCGGATCCGGGGCGATCGCGGCCGACCTTGTCGACCGCTACCCGATCACACACCTGGTCGCCACCGACGTCGATCCGCGCATGGTTGCGTCGGCTGAGCGGCGACTCGCCCGGTACGTGCCTCGGGTCGACGTCCGCCGCGTCGACGCCACCGCGCTGCCGTTCCCCGACGCCAGCTTCGACGTCGTCGCATCGTTCCTGATGCTGCACCACGTGATCGACTGGGAACAGGCCCTGGCCGAGGTCGTTCGGGTGCTGCGCCCGGGCGGGATGTTCGTCGGATACGACCTTGTCGACACCGCGCCGGCGCGCCTGCTCCACCGCCTCGACCGCTCGCCACACCGGCTCCTGACCCCCGAGGCGCTGCGCACCGAGCTCACACGCCACCAACCGGCGGTCGTCGAGCTCGATCCATCCCTGGCGGGCCTCGTGTTCCGCTTCCACTCGACCAAGTCCGACGGCGCCGACCACGCCGTCCCCACGCTTTCCCCTGTCGATCGGAGACCTCGATGACCACGAACCGTTCCGGCCCGTCCGACGCCCGCCTCAGCCGACGCCGGTTCCTACTCCTCACCGGGGGTGCCGTCGGAGCCGCGACGCTCGCGCGTCCCCGCCCGACGCTCGCCGCCGTCCCCTCACTCGCGCTGCGCCAGGTCGGCTCTCAGACGGCCGCCATCCCGCTCATCGCCGGTCCCGCCACCGTCGATCTCGCGGGCCGGCGCGCCCGGACCTGGGCCTACAACGGCACGGTGCCCGGGCCGGTCGTGCGCGTTACGGCGGGTGAGACCCTCCGGGTCAAGCTGACCAACCACCTCGAGCAGGCAACCAGCGTGCACTGGCACGGCATCGCACTCCCCAACGCGATGGACGGCGTTCCCGGCGTGACCCAACCGGGCGTCGAACCCGACGCCGAGTTCGACTACGAGTTCGTCGCGCCCGATCCCGGCACGTACTTTTTCCACCCGCACATGGGCATGCAGCTCGACCAGGGCCTCTACGCGCCATTGATCGTGGACGACCCGCATGATCCGGGCGGCTACGACGCCGAGTGGATCATCGTGCTCGACGACTGGACGGACGGGATCGGTCGACGGCCCGAGCGGATCCTCGCTCGGCTCCAGCGAGGCATGGGCATGGGTTCGGGCAGTACATCTGAAGGCGGCATGGACATGGGTGGGATGGACCACGGGGACATGGCTGCCGGTTCGCTGATCAGCGACGTCCTGGGTGGGATGGCCGGTGACGTCGCGTATCCGCTCTACCTGCTCAACGGTCGTCCACCGAAGGACCCCGAGACGTTCACAGCATCGGCGGGACAACGGATCCGGCTCCGAATCATCAACGCCGGCAGTGACACCGCGTTTCGCTTCGCGGTGGCCGGCCACCCGCTCACCGTCACCCACGCCGATGGCTACTCCGTCGTACCCGTGACCGGCGACGCCGTGCTCCTCGGGATGGGTGAACGCGTGGATGCCCTGGTGACGGTCGACGACGGCGCCCACCCCGTCATCGCCCGCGCCGAAGGCAAGGGGAAGTCGGCCCGTGCGGTGCTGCGCGCCGGGAGCGGATCGATCACGCGGTGGGCCGCCCCCGAGCTCGATCGGCAGCTCCTCACCGTCGCGGATCTCTCCCCCGACCCGGCCGTGGCGCTCGCAACCAAGGCACCCGACCGAACCCACCGGCTCGCGCTCGGCGGCAACGACATGACCTACCGGTGGACGATCAACGGGGCGACCTACGACCCCGCAGTCCTCTACCCGGCGGCGCTGGGTGAACGGGTGCGGCTCGTCTTCGAGAACACCTCGACGATGTGGCACCCCATGCATCTCCACGGACACACCTTTGCCGTCGTCCGGGACGAATCGCCGGGTGTGCGCAAGGACACCGTGATCGTCACACCCGGCGAGACGATCACGGTCGACTTCGACGCCACGAACCCCGGCAGGTGGATGCTGCACTGCCACAACACCTACCACCTTGAAGCCGGGATGATGACCACCGTCCAGGTCGCATGAGCCCCCGAGCGAGTCGAGGCCCGGCATCCGGCCGCACGGTCGTGGGAGCATTCGCCGGGCTCGTCGCCGCCATCGCGGCCGGTCTCGCGGTCTACGCCGGGTTCGGCATGCCGGGGATGGACCACGGGGATCACCCGAGCGCCCGCACCCCGCAGCAGGCTGCGGTCGTCTCACCACGGGAGTTCGCGCACCTCATCGACGAGCCCGACACCGTGACCGTGAACGTGCACATCCCCTTCGAGGGAACGATCCCCGGCACCGATCTGCACATCGACTACCGGTCGGTCGCATCGGACCCACAGCTGGCCCGAGCGGACGCGACCACGATCGCGATCTACTGCCAATCGGGGAACATGTCCACCACCGCCCGCGCCACACTCCGGCAGGCCGGTTACGACAACGTCGTGGAACTCTCCGGCGGAATGAACGCATGGGCAAGGAGCGGTCGGCCGCTCCTCGACTCGCCCGGGCCGGGCCCGGCAAGACACTGAGTCAATCCGATGCGTCGCAACCCTGGGAAAGGAAGGCGGAGTCACTCGGACATGGGTGCAGCGCGACGCCACATCGAGGACATCCGCTACAGGCTCTTGCGAACCACTCGACGTTTCTCGCTCAGGTCGGGATGACATGAACACTGTGGCGCTCCTCGCGGCCGACGACCCGACCCGCCCGCTCTACTTCCTCACCGCGTTCGGTGCGGGCGTCATCTCCTTCCTGTCGCCGTGCGTGCTGCCGATCGTCCCCGCGTACTTGAGCCTCATCACCGGTCTCACCGTCGGCGACCTCAAGGAGGGTGACACCAAGGTCCTCCCGCGCATCGCCGCCGACACCGGGCTGTTCGTCGCCGGATTCACGGTCGTGTTCGTCCTGCTCGGCCTCATCACCACCGCGCTCGGCGACGCGCTGTTCCAGAACCAGGAGACGCTGACGCGCATCTCGGGCGCGCTCGTCATCCTCATGGCGCTCTACCTCGCGGGGTCGCAGATCCTCATGACGCCGCGGATGTACCAGGAGCTCCGGTTCCACCCGGACCTCGAGCGGTTCGGGAAGGCGGCCACGCCGATCGCGGGCGCCGCCTTCGGTCTCGGTTGGACGCCGTGCATCGGGCCCGTCCTCGGCGCGGTCCTCTCGTTCGCCGCGCAGGGCCAGAGCCTCGTGCGCGCGACGCTGCTGCTCGTCGCCTACTCCGCCGGGTTGGGCTTGTCGTTCCTCGCGGTCGGGCTCGCGTTCGGCAAGCTCACGACGCCGCTCACCTGGGTGAAGCGGCACTCGCGCGCGATCACGTTCCTGTCCGCTGCGGTGCTGTTCTTCTTCGGCATCGTGCTGCTCACCGACAACCTGTCGCAGGTGACGGCGCGGCTCACCCAGTGGATGGACGCGCTGGGCCTCGACCGCCTGGTCCAGATCGGCTGACCATCGCCGCCCGCGACGGACGGGAGGTCGACCGGTGATCACTCGCCCGCGTGCTGCGTCTCGTAGATCAGCATGCTGCAAGGCGCGTGGTGCGAGATCGTGTTGGGCACGCTGCCGAGGAACCGGCGGCCGCCCTGCATGCCGCTGCTACGCGGCGAGGTCGGTGATCGACTCGCCGCCGACGCAGCTGCGAATGATCGTCTCGATCACGATGCCGAGCAGCCCGCGCTGCTCCCGGTGGTGACCAGCTCGCGCCGGTGCAGATGCGCTCCCGGGCGAGGCTCACCATCTCGTCGGCGTTGCGGCCGATGTGGCGGGCGAGGTTGGTCAGGCCACCGAGCAATGCTTGAAGCAGTGTCCGCGCGGCGAGCTCGGCGGTCGGCGCCAGCCCTGCGAGTGGACGGCGGAGCGCTGGGCCTTGTTGGGGGCAGTGGCCGAGCTCGAGCACGTCGTCGAGATGCTCAGCGCGTGTGAACACGGGGTACGCCACGGTCCAGCGCGTCACCGCTCGCCGGGCCGAGGGGGTGCCGGCGAGCGCCGACCATTCCTCGTTGAGGGATTGCAGGATCGATGCCATCGAGAGCCTCCTGGTGTCGTGTGGCACCAGGAGCGTCCGCGTCGCACATCCCGCTGGACATCACGCCAGACGTCCCGTTCGACGGATTTCTCGATCCCGTTCGGGCGGATCGGGACGGCGACGTCCCGCTGGAGGTCCCGTTCAACGTCCCGTTCGCCCTCTTGGCTGAGGTTGCCGCGCGCAATCGCCGTGTTCAGGGGCCTACCGAGGCATGGAACACGATCGGACTTTGCAGTTCACTCCGGTCGATCACCCCGACGCGCGTGTGCGTCGAATCGGGTTCGACCTGACTGATCCTTACGTCGAGCAGTGCTGGTCCGCGATCATCGGACCGAGCGCCACGCTGCTCCTACGGCGGCTCCCCACGCTGTGGGACACCGGTGTCCCGGCCAAGATCGCTGCCGGCGAGCTGTCCCGCTCGCTGGGTCTGGGCGCCGGTGTGGGTGAGCGCAGCCGCTTGGCATCGACCCTCGAGCGGATCGTCACCTTCGGCCTCGCCCGCCCAGGATCTGATGACGCTGGGCTCGACGTCTACCGCCAGCTTCCCCCGCTCGCCCAACGCCAGCTCGCCCGGCTCCCCGAATGGACCAGGGCCGCCGAGGAGCGGCTCCTGGGCGCGCACCTCACCCAGGTCGACGACTCGAGCCGCCACCGGGCGAACGTCGTGTCGATCACCGCACGACTCGACCGGCTCCAACACCGGACCGGCCCTGATCTCGACGGTCCGACCCGTCACGGGCCGTGCATCGCGTGATGGCCCTCACCCGCCGGGCCGGCTCCCCCGGAACACCCGTCTCGCGGGCGCCTCGAGTCGGTGCGGAACGGCAGGTCCAGCGATCACACGTTGACAGGTTTCCCTTCGGGAAACCTGTTGGACGTCCCGTTGGCGGTGTCCGGTGAAGTTCACGGTCACGCCGCTCGGCGGTGGACGAACCGACGCGGCCCGGGTCGTGGATTCGATCGTGCGGTACCTCCAACCGCCGTCGAAGACACCCGGCCGGGATGCCGCGTCGGCGGGTCCGGGTCCGGAGCGGTACTACGCGGACCGCGGGGAGGAGCCCGGCCGTTGGCTCGGCCGCACCGCCCAGAGCATGGGCCTGGCCGGTGCGGTGCAACGTGAGGACTTCGCCGCAGTGCTGGGTGGTCGTGACCCGCATACCGACGGGCGGCTGATCACGGCTCAGGGGTCGGCCGGTCGCCGGACGACGCTCGGCTCGGGCACCCACACCCGCGTGGCGGCCGACGGTGAGCCGCTCTACGGGATCGCGGACGCGGCGGCGGTGCTCGGCGTCTCCCACCGCGAGGTCGAGCGGATGCTCGACGTCGGCACCGCCGTGGCGGTCGCTGGCATCGCGCAGGCCGTCGGCGTCGCAGGGCCGACAGAGCCGTTCGGACCTCCCGTTGGGCATCCCGTTCGACCTCCCGCCGAGGGTCCGGTGCAGTCGAGACATCCCGTTGGACATCCCGTTGGACATCCCGCTGGGCATCCCGTTCGACCTCCCGTTCATGGGTTGGG
Organism: uncultured Aquihabitans sp.; assembly: GCA_964429335.1. Taxonomy (GTDB): domain Bacteria; phylum Actinomycetota; class Acidimicrobiia; order Acidimicrobiales; family Microtrichaceae; genus Dermatobacter. The sequence continues at coordinate 1,051 of CAYSCB010000160.1, read as the reverse complement.
CGTCATTGGTCAGCCGCAGGGCTCCTACCTGGTCCCGTTGATCGAAGGGGACGGCTCCCGGTGGGTGCGGGCCGGTGAGCTCGACCGATGCGCGCGGGCACGAGACGCCGGGGTCGATCCTGATGACGTCCGGGCGATCGGCGCCCCCGACGACCAGCTCCCCTTGGCAGAAGCAGCGCGGCTGGTCGGCGTCACCAAGCAGTACCTGCGCGGCGCCGCCCGCCACTACGAGGAGCACCGCGTCGAGATCGAACGGTCGCTGTCCGCGGGCCGGTCGCCGCGACGCGCGTTCCTCGTCGCCCATCGGGATCCGAAGGGCCGCTGGCTCGTCACCCGCGAGCATCTCGCCGAGTTCCTCGAACGGCGCCGACCACCCGCGGTGCGCGTCGCCTACGACCTCACCCTCACCACCGAGAAGTCCCTCGGGGTCCTCGCGCTCCTGGGCGACACCCCGACTCGGGAGGCGGTGCTCGGGGCGATCGAGGCGGGGAACGACTGGGCGATCGGCTGGCTCGAGGACCACGCCGCGTTCGGCCGAGTCGACGGCACGCCGGTTCCGGCCCACGGGCTCGTGGTGGCGTCGTTCCGGCACCTCACCTCCCGCGCCCTGGACCCGTTTCCCCACCACCACAACGTGGTCATCAACACCGCCCGCACCGACGACGGGACCCACCGGGGTCTGTGGTCCCGCCCCCTGTTCACGAACGCGCAGGCTGCGTCCGCGCTCGCCACCGCCGAGATGCGCCACCAGCTCACCGACACGCTGGGGGTGCGGTGGCGGCCGGGCCGCCACGGGGGCTGGGAAATCGACGGCATCACCGACCCGGTGGTCCACGAGTTCTCCCGTCGTCGCGGCGAGATCGACGACGCCCTGGATGAGCTGGAAGGCGAGATCGGCCGCGGCGCCCACCCTCGCGAGATCGAGCACATCGTGTTGCGCACCCGCCCCGCCAAGCAGCACACCCCCGCGGACGACCTCGTCGCGTCGTGGCGCGAACGCGCGGCCCACCACGGGCTCAGTGCCGAGGACCTCGCCGCGGTCACCGGTCGC
>CAYSCB010000159.1:0-7103 GCA_964429335.1 uncultured Aquihabitans sp. | reverse complement strand
GCCGAGCAGGTGCTGGCCACCTCGATGCAGATCGGGGTGACGACCGGCGATTCGGCCGTCACCGTCACAGTCAGCGCCTGAGCGACGGTGAGCGCCTGAGCCGGGTCGATCAGAACCAGGCCGGGTCGACCGTTCGCGACCCCGCGAGGAGCTCGGCCTCGGAGACGTCGCTGACCCCGTTCACCACCATCACACGGCGTCCGTCGGAGACCGACATGTCGGCGGACCCATCCGGCCGACGTGCGACATCGAGCACGCTGCGCAGCGGATGCAGCGATTCGATCAACGGGCGGCCGGAGCGGTCGACGACGACGAGAAGACGCCGACCCGTCCGGACGACCACGCACGGCATCCCCCGGACGTGACCGGCGACGAGGCGCTCGACGTGCTCGCCGGATGCGAGCGCGGACGCGACGATCCGCAGCGCGCCGGCCGAATCACGGGCCGAGACGCCGTCGAGCCTGGCGACCGCTCGCTCCATGTGCTCGTCTCCCAAGGGGGGCGCACCGCTGGGTACGAGCGGAACGACCACCGGCCAGGGTCCCGTGTAGGGAGGAGGGAGCTGCACCGAGAAGGGTTCGACCGGAATCTCGGTGCCGCCGCCGATCGGACCGGTGAGCGCGGTGGCGTCCTCGGTCCAGTGGAACCCGGCTCGGCCGAAGCGATGGAAGCGAGGACGCTGCGCGCGGCGTGGGCGGGATCGCAGGTCACCCTCGTCGAGCACAGCCTCGAGGGGCGGCACCGACGAGGCCCATCGGGCGGGAGCAGCCGTGGCGAGCAGGCCGAGCACCGCCGCGGCGCACCCGATCAACGCCACCGTCACGACCGGGACGACGAAGCTCGACAATCCCATCGACGACAACGACCACACCCCCAACCGCGCGCCCACGAGCCCCACGGTCAGGCCGAGGAGCGTCCCGACCGCTGCGAGCGCGACGCCCTCGCTCATGACCATCCGCGTGACCTGACGTCGCGACGCTCCGGATGTGCGGAGCAGGCCGAGCTCCCGGCGTCGTTCACCGATGGACAGCAGCAGCGTGTTGATGACACCGATGAGCGCCTGGATGAGGGTGAACAGGAGCATCCACTCGATGACCCGCTCGAAGCCGTGGAGCACCTCGGCGCGCCGTTCGACGAATCGCTCGGGCCGGAGCACCGTGGTCACCCCCGAGGCCGCTGCCAGGTCGCTGACCTGGCGGCGGGCCGACGCGTCGTTCGGCGACAGCTTCACGAGCGCCGCGATGTCGGTCGTCGCGGGCACCTGTCGACGCAGCACGGACCGATCGACGACCGCATCACCGAGCAGCAGGTCGCCCGAGGTGTAGATCCCCGCGATCCGGAGGTTCTCCACCCCACCGCTGGTGAACGTCAGCGGCAGCTGACCGCCGGCTCCGACCCCGAGGGCCTCCGCGAGCCGGGAGGAGATGAGCACCGAGGAGGGCGACAGCACCGGCGATGGTGGTGTCGACCACGACGGACCCAGCAGCTCGGGCAGATGTGCGAGGTCGATCCCCGTCATGCGCACGGGAGTGGCACCGACGAACCCGCGGCCGATCTCCCATCCGCTCGCTGCCGATACGACCGGGAGCGACGACAGCTTCGCGACGAGGTCATCGGGCAGGCCACCCTTGGTGAACGTGCCCGAATCCACCACGAGGTCCGCAGTGACCAGGTGCCGGACCTGGTCGTCGACCGACGCGGAGAACGACGACAGGAAGACCGCGAGACCGGCGACCACCGCCGTCGCGACGATCAGCGCCGCGGCCGTCGCCGCCGTGCGGGAGCGGTTCCGGGCCACGTCACGCGCTGCGACCACCTTGAGCACCGGCGGATCGATGGGCAACAGGCGCACCACCCCCGAGACGACACCGGACAGCACCAACGGGACGAGACCGAGCACCGCGACGACGGCGGCCGCGCCCAACCCGAGCAGGACCGGGTTCGTCCCCCCAGCACCCCGTGCCACGAGCAGCCCCGCTGCGAGCCCGACGACCACGGCGCTGACACCGACGGTCACCAGCGAGCGACCGAGGGTGCGCTGCGGCGGTGGACCCGAGTCGACGACGGCCTCGATCGGCGGGACGTGACAGACCCGCAGCGCCGGGATCACCGCTGCGGCGACGGTCGCGACGGTCCCGACGACGACCGCCCAGAACAGCGCGCTCACCGACACCGCCGGACCCGCGACCGGAACCGAGGTGCTCAGGGCGCCGAGGGCGGCTTCGATGATCCGCCCGAGCAGGAGTCCGAGCGGCGCGCCGACCAACGAGGCGAGCACGGCGAGCAGCGTCGCCTCCACGAGGGCGGCGACGAGCAGCTGACGCGGACGTGCGCCGACGAGGCGGAGCCCGGCGAAGGTCCGCCGCCGTTCGGCGTACAGCAGCGCGAGGGAGTTGCCCACCGTGACCATCCCCACCACGAGCGCGAGACCGGCGAAGCCGAGGATGAGGCTCCGGATCAGCGTGAAGCTGCGATCAAGGCTCTCCTGTCGGTGCCGGGCAGCGGTCGGCCCGTCGACGACCTCGATCCCCGCGGGGAGCATGCCCCGGATCGCAGTCGCGACCTGTGAGGGATCTGCTCCCTTCTCGAGGAGGATCTCGATCGTGTTGTCATCGGTCGGTCGACCGAACCGTCGGCGCGCCTCGTCGGTGGTCAGGAGTGCGAGGCTCGACCCCGGCGGCAGGCCGCCCCCACCGGTGCCGACGATGCCGACGACCCGGTACGGAGCGGCCCCTACCCGACCGACGACGGTGACCCGGTCGTCGATCGACACGTGACCGTCGGTCGCCGAACGCTGGTCGATGGCGACCTCGTCCTCCGCTGCGGGCGGTCTGCCCTCGACGAAGCGGTAGTTCGACAACCGGGGATCTGTCGGGAAGTTGGCTCCGATGGGCTGTTCCGACAACCCGAGGCGCACGATCGTCGTGCCGTCCGGTCCGACGATCGGCGCTGTGTCCTCGATGCGTGGCGACACGGCTGCGACGCCGGGGATGGTCGCGACCATCGAGGCCATCGATGCAGGGACGAGGCGTCGGACCTGCTCCATCGGTGACTCGTAGGCGACGCCGCCCTCGATGACCAGGTCGGCCCGACCGGCTCCCGCTGCGGCGAGCGCGTCCAGCCCGCTGCCGACGCGGTTCAGGAGGTTCAGCGCACCGGCGAGGTACCCGACGGAGAGTGCGATGGCGACAGTGGCCAGCATGAGCCGTCGACGCTGCCGCAGCAGTGCGGACAGCATCGGGCGCAGCCACACGACGACCACGCTATCGGCAGCGGTCAGGAGATCGCGACGTCGAGCACCCGATCGACGTCTTCGGAGCACAGCACGCCCTCGACCCCGTGGCCGTCGACGATGAGCGCCCACCACGACCGACCCGTTCCGAGGCGGTGCAGGACCGTCTGGACGGTCTCGGTGGGATGCACCCTCGGCAGAGCGACGAGCGGCTCGGCGAGCGACCGGATCGGGACGTTGCCGCGGTGTGCGGGTGGGATCCGCGACATGGCGTCGCGCGCCACGAGCGAACCGACCGCTCCCCGGTCATCGAGCACCGGGACCAGCACGGCGTGCGGGTGTGCATCGAACACCCGCTCCAACTCGGCGACCGAAGCCTGGGGGGCGAGCGGGGGCGGCAGGACACGCTGGAGCTCACCGACCGGATGCAGCAGCAGTTCGGGGCGGTCCGCCGCGTCCCGCCACTGCGAACGGGCGGCGACGAACAGGAACACGCCGAGAGCGAGGGTCCACGCGCCGCTCCATCGGTCACCCCAGATGAGCAGCCCGACGGCGAGGGCCGTGATGGCCGCTGCGAGGATCTGTCCGACGAGCGAAGCCGTGCGCGTCGCGGTCCGCTTGCGACCCGAACGACGCCACAGCACCGCACGCAGCATCCGACCGCCGTCGAGCGGGAACGCCGGCAGCAGGTTCGACACGCCCAGGACGACGTTGATCGCCGTGAGCCACACGAGCAGACCGACGAGAACCCGCGAGCCGTCGAGGCCGTGGATCCACCACGCGGCGGCCGCCGCTGCGCCGGCGATCACGATGCTCATGGCCGGACCGGCCGCAGCGATGCGGAACTCGGAGCCCGCATCGTCAGCGTCGCCCTCCAGCTTCGCCACACCGCCGAACAGCCAGAGCGTGATCTCGACGACGTCCACGCCGTTGCGCTTGGCGATGTAGCTGTGGCCGAGCTCGTGGCCGACGAGCGACACGAGGAAGCCGACGACACCGAGGAGCGCACCGAACCAGTAGGCGCTCGTCGGGTACCGCGGGGCGATGCTGGGCAGCGACACCTCGGCGAGGCTGATCGCGAGCAGACCCGCGACGAGCAGCACACCCCAGTTGATGCCGATCGGGACGCCGAAGAGCCGGCCGAGCCGGAGGTGGGTGCGCACGCAGCGAAGGGTACCCGCCGCCGTGTTGCTCCCGACCTCGCGTCCTGCTGCGATGAGAGCCCATCCAGGTGGGAACGAGCGGAGGTCACCGCGTCGATGCAGGAGCAATCGCCACGAGCAACATCGGAACGGGTCGGCCGCATGGCGGTCCGGGCCGTCGTCGACCGTGACCGGATCGCGTCCCTGCTCCGACGGGAACCGGTGAACCCCGTCGACGACACCGCCGATCCGGTCGTGTTCGACGCAGCGGTGCGGGACCGCAGCGACGTCGACCGTCGCGTCTTCGAGCTGGTCGATCCCGCACGGCCCGACCACCCGCGGACCGTCGTGTGGGTCGCCCTGACCGACGGTGTGCCGTCGACCCTCGACGATCTCACCGACGATCGGCCACCGCTCCGCCCCGAGTTGGCCGACACAGCGGTCTTCTGGTCGATCTGGAACGTCGACCCACATGCGTCCGGGCCTCCGGCGGGACGTGAGCTGATCGAGGGTGCCGTGACCCTGCTCCGACAGGAGCTCGACGGCCTGCGCACGTTCGTCACGCTGTCGCCGATCCCGGGCCTGCGTCGGTGGATCGACGAGTCGCCCGATCCGATCGACACCGGAGACGACACGGCACTCCTGCACGCTGCCGCGACATACCTGACGTCGCTCGACGACACCGGTCGACCCGTCGACGGAGTGGCACGGTTCCACCTGGGTAACGGGGCCAGGTTGTGGCGGATCAACCTCGACGCGGATCGATCGGACCGCGGCGTCGACCGTTCGTTCGGAGTGATGGCGAACTACCGCTACGAACCGGAGGATCGATCGGCCAACCGCGAGCAGCTGCGATCCGGCACCGTGGCGGTGTCACCCGAGGTCGCTTCGCTGGCAGAACCGACACGCATCGCCCGCCACTGACCCGTTCTGTTCGGCGGATCACAACCTCGAGGTTGTGATCCGCCGAACAGAACGGGAGTTGCGCTGGGGTTCGACGCCGTCCCGTCCGTGCTCAGAATCATCGCGACATGAGCCGGCCGACGGCTGCCATCAGCTCATCCGCCTGTTCCGACGGATCGACAGGTCCACCATGCCCGCCGACGAGGCAGTGGCGCGTGTGGCCGTCGAGCAGACCCAACGCGACCTTGTCGAGGGCTGCCTGGATGGCGCTGATCTGGGTCAGCACGTCGATGCAGTACCGGTCCTCGTCGACCATGCCCTTGACGCCGCGGACCTGACCCTCGATGCGCGACAGTCGCGTCAGGAGCTGGTCCTTCGTCGCCGTGTAACCACGCTCAGCCATCGTTCCTCCTGGGAGAGCCTTCGATCGACTGTTGACGATGATACCCCACCCCGGTATGATGTGAATACCCCCTGAGGGTATATGCATCCGGATCACCTCCACGACCCACGAGGAGCACCATGACCATCACCAGCAACTTCACCGTCTCCGGAATGACCTGCAACCACTGCGTCATGTCGGTCACCGAAGAGGTGTCCGAGGTCCCCGGCGTCACCGCCGTCGACGTCGACCTCGCCTCAGGTCGGATGACCGTCACCAGCGACACGCCCGTGGACGCGCAGCAGATCCGGACCGCGGTGACCGAAGCTGGCTACCAGGTCACCGACGGCTGAAGGACCCTGATGTCCACCCCGGCCAAGCTCGGCGGCTTCGCCGCGATCCTCGCCGTCGTCCTGGCGGTGTCGTTCGGCATCGGCCGCGCCGTCGGCCCCGTCGGCGGCACCGCCGACACCTCGCACCACACGAGCACGAAGGATCGACGGACCGCCGAGGTCGACGACTACACGGTGACGCTCCGAGGCGACCTGACCGTCGCCCGCGCCAGCGAACTGACCTTCGAGGTGCAGCGTGACGGTCGGCCCGTCACCGACCTCGTTCCGTACATCGACAGCGACGGCCGGCTCGTCATCGTCGGAACGGGGGAGCCGACCTTCATCCCCGTCCACGCCGAACGATCGAGAGGGAACCCCGCCGAGGTCGGACCCGACCTCGTGTTCCACACGACGGTGCCGTCGGCAGGCACCTATCGGCTGCAGCTCAACTTCCAACACGACGGGGCGACCCATCACGCCGAGTTCGTCCTCAGATCGACGACCGACGCGACGCCGAACCCGACGAACCCGACGGATCACGGGACACACGGCGGCTGATGCTCGCCCCACCGTGGTAGCACTCCAGGAAGAGGATCTCCGATGAGCACGATCGATGACACTGCACGAGAAGCGGACGCTGCACGACCGGCCGCAGCATCCGATCAGGTCGAGCTGACCATCGGGGGGATGACCTGCGCCTCCTGCGCGAACCGCATCGAACGCAAGCTGAACAAGCTCGACGGCGTCACGGCCACGGTCAACTACGCGACCGAGAAGGCCAAGGTCACCTACGACCGGACCATCGACCCCGCGACACTGGTCGAGACGGTGGAGCAGGCCGGCTACACCGCCGAGCTCCCGCGGCCCGCAACACCCGAACCCGGCGACTCCGGCGCGCACCACGACCACACCGACGCCTCCGACGACGCCGTCCGCACGCTGCGTCGACGTCTGATCGTCTCGGCCGCGTTGAGCGTGCCCGTCATCGCCATGGCGATGATCCCGGCGCTGCAATTCACGAACTGGCAGGGGTTGTCCCTGACCCTCACGGCTCCGGTCGTCGGCTGGGGAGCATGGCCGTTCCACAAGGCCGCGTGGACGAACCTCCGCCA
>CAYSCB010000158.1:0-7172 GCA_964429335.1 uncultured Aquihabitans sp. | reverse complement strand
CGAGGGGAAGCTCACCGACGGGACCCGCTACCGGACCGTCTTCCCTGCCGCCTACGGCGAGCAGCTCACGAAGGACCTGCTGGCACACGACGTACGGGCCGACGCGGACAACTCCGACGGCAGCATCTGGTCCGACATCGTGTTCGGGCTGCTCCCGACGTTCCTGATCGTCGGGGTCTTCGTCTGGTTCGTGCTGCAGATGCAGCGAGGTGGCAAGGCGCTGCGGTTCGGTCGGGCGCGCACGGCGGGCAGCGATCGGGCCGGCGAGGTGACCTTCGCTGACGTCGCGGGGTCCGACGAGGCGGTCGGTGAGCTGCGGGAGGTCGTCGACTACCTGCGTGACCCCGCCCGCTTCCAGCGTCTCGGGGCACGCATCCCGAAGGGGGTGCTGCTCGTCGGCCCCCCGGGCACCGGCAAGACGCTGCTCGCACGGGCCGTCGCGGGCGAGGCCGGTGTGCCGTTCCTGAGCCTGTCGGGATCGGACTTCGTCGAGATGTTCGTCGGTGTCGGGGCCAGTCGCGTGCGGGACCTGTTCCGCCAGGCCGTGTCGCAGGCGCCGGCCATCGTGTTCGTCGACGAGATCGATGCGGTCGGTCGCCATCGGGGGGCCGGTGTCGGCGGCGGCCACGACGAACGTGAGCAGACGCTCAACCAGCTGCTCGTCGAGATGGACGGCTTCGCCCAGACCGATGGCGTAATCATGATCGCAGCGACGAACCGTCCTGACATCCTCGATCCCGCGCTCCTTCGACCGGGGCGGTTCGACCGGCAGGTGCTCGTCGACGCCCCCGACGTCCGCGGCCGTGCCGCGGTGCTGGAGGTCCACCTGCGTCACAAGCCGACAGCGCCGGACGTCGACATCACGGTCCTCGCTCGGCGGACACCCGGGTTCACCGGGGCGGATCTCGCGAACCTCGTGAACGAGGGAGCGTTGCTGGCAGCCCGTCGCAGCTCCGAGACGATCGCAGCCGCGGACCTCAACGCTGCGGTGGAACGCGTGCTCGCAGGAGCCGAACGCAGCCGGATCCTGAGCGAGGAGGAGCGGAGGATCGTGGCTGTGCACGAATCGGGACACGCCGTCGTGAGCCACGTGCTGCCGCACGCGGATGACGTCCACAAGGTCTCGATCGTGGCTCGTGGTGCCGCGCTCGGCTACACGGTGCTCCTCCCGGAGGAGGACCGGCACCTCCACAGCAGGGCCGAGTTGTCGGACCAGCTCACCATCGCGCTCGCCGGTCGAGCTGCGGAGGAGGCGGTGTTCGACGAGCTGACGACAGGAGCCGTCGACGACATCGAGCGGGCGACACGCCTGGCACGAGCGATGGTCACCGAGTTCGGCATGAGCGACAAGCTGGGCCCGCGACGGCTCGTGTCCCGCGACGGCGAGCCGTTCCTCGGGCTCGACCACTCTCGGGTGTCCGATCACGGCGAGGAGCTCGCTGCCCGCGTGGACGAGGAGGTGTCACGGCTGCTCGAGGAGGCACACGACCGGGCGCGTCGTATCCTCGAGGCGCACCGGCCCGGCCTGGATCGGCTGGCTGCGGCCCTCCTCGAGGAGGAGACGGTGGCTGACGATCGATTGGCTGAGCTGCTCGCCGGCCTTGGAGACCCATGACGACCATCGACGACCTCAATGCGATCGACGACCTCAACGCCATCGACCCCGCTCCTCTCGACACGGACTCACCGGTCGATCAGGAGCGGATCGCCCGTGCTGTGCGGGAGATCCTCGAGGCGATCGGCGAGGACGCCGAGCGCGAGGGCCTGCGTGACACGCCGGCACGTGTCGCCCGGATGTTCGCGGAGACCTGTGCCGGTCTGCACGAGGACCCGGCCCGCCACCTGAAGGTCACCTTCGACGCCGGCCACGACGAGATGATCATGGTCCGGGACATCCCGCTCTACTCGATGTGCGAGCACCACCTCGTCCCGTTCTACGGCCAGGCCCACGTGGCGTACATCCCCAACGTGGACGGGCGGGTGACCGGGCTGTCGAAGGTCGCCCGCCTCGTGGAGGGCTTCGCCCGGCGTCCCCAGGTGCAGGAGCGCCTGACCACGCAGGTCGCGGACGAGATCGAATCGACGCTGCAGCCGCGGGGCGTGCTCGTGGTCGTCGAGGCGGAGCACCTGTGCATGTCGATTCGGGGCATCCGCAAGCCCGGTGCATCGACGGTCACCTCCGCAGTGCGCGGCATCTTCCGCGACGACGTCTCGGCTCGCATGGAGGCCATGCAGTTCATCGACTCCGGTCGTCGCCGTTGAATCCGCCGCTCGTCATGGGTGTGCTCAACGTCACACCCGATTCGTTCTCCGACGGGGGTCGCCACGACTCCCTGCGGCGAGCGGTCGCCCGGGTCGAGGAGATGATCGTCGAGGGCGCCGACATGATCGACGTCGGTGGCGAGTCCACCCGTCCCGGTGCGGTCCCCGTGGATCCGCTGGAGGAGCAGAGCCGGGTGCTCCCGGTGCTGGAGGCGGTCGCCGACCGGTGTGTCGCAGCGGGTGTCCGTCTGTCGATCGACACCCGTCACGCATCCACGGCCCGGTCGGCGGTGAGCCTCGGCGCGACGCTCGTCAACGACGTCAGCGCCTCGCTGTTCCCGACCGCAGCGGACCTCGGTGTGGGGTGGATCGCCATGCACATGTCGGGCGATCCTCGGACCATGCAGGCCGAACCACGCTACGACGACGTCGTCACCGACGTGTTCGGGTTCCTCCGCGGTCGGGTCGCAGCGGCCCGATCGGCCGGAGTGGCCGAGATCTGGGTCGATCCCGGGATCGGTTTCGGCAAGACGACCGCGCACAACCTCAGCCTGCTCGCCCGACTCGACGAGCTCGTGGACGACGGCGTGCCCGTCGTCGTCGGCACGAGTCGGAAGCGCTCGCTGGGCGTCCTGCTCGCCCGCTCCGATGCTGGAGCGGTCGCACATCCCGGACCGCCGGGTGGCGACGCGATGTTCGAAGGCCCGGAGCCCGTTCCGGTGCAGGATCGGATCGCCGGCTCGCTGAGCACCGCGACCTGGGCCATGATCCTGGGCGCCAGGATGGTGCGCGTCCACGATGTCGGAGCGACCGTCGGCGCCGTGGCCCACGTCGTCGAGGCCTGGCAGGATCATGACCGCCGCGAGCGGTCGCGCGCGTTGGAGGTGTGAGGTGGCAGCCAAGGGCAAGTGGGCACAGGGCATCGAGCCGCGGCACTTCAACTGGATCATCCAGGACCGACTCGCGATCTGCGAACGGCCCGGCGGGTTCGGCGCCAACCATCGGAAGGTCCGCCGCCAGGAGGAGATCATCTGGATCCGGGAGCAGGGGTTCGATCTCGTCGTGTCCGTGTCGTCGGCACCGCACAACCTCCACAACTACGACGAGATGGGGGTGACGTGGATGCACTGGCCCTATCCGTCCACCGACGAGGTCAGTCGCTACCTCGAGCGCACCTACGGCGGATTGCGTCAGCTGCTGGGTTCACGCAAGAAGGTCGTCGTCCACCAGGACGAGCTGTCGGACCGGCTCCTCGGGCTGATGGCGGGGTACCTCGTGTGGTCCGGCATGGTTCCCGAGCCGCCGCACGCGATCACGTTGATCGAGCGCATGAACGGTCGTCAGCTCGACGCCGACGGGCGCACGGTGGTCAACGAGGCCGCTCGACTGGCAGCGCGTGGCTCCTGACGTCATCGAGCTGCGTGGGCTCCGGCTCCTCGGTGTCGTCGGTGTGCTCCCCGAGGAGCGGGAGCGGGCACAGCCGCTCGAGATCGACGTCGACATCGAGGTGGACCTGACCGCTGCCGGTCTGTCCGACGACCTGTCCTCGACGGTCGACTACGGGGCGATCTGCGACCGGCTCGATTCAGTGGTCGCCGTGCTCCGACCGGCGCTCCTCGAACGCCTCGCCGCAGTGATCGCCGCCGCCGTGCTCGAGGTCGACCCGTCCATCACGGCGGTCACCGTCGCGGTTCGCAAGTTGCGACCACCCGTGGCGCATCTGCTCGCGACGGCCGGCGTCAGGATCCGACGTACCCGGGGTTCGGCGGACCTGCAGGGAGCTCCGACGGCGTCGAGGCGAACGTGACCTTGCCGGCGGTCCGGTCGTTCCTGTCGCTCGGCTCCAACCTGGGAGATCGGCGGGCACATCTGTCCCAGGCGGTGGACTCCCTGCCGGACGTCGTCGCCGTCTCACCGGTCTACGAGACCGAGCCGGTCGGAGGCCCCGGCGGACAGGGACCGTACCTGAACGTCGTCGTCGAGATGCACACGACGATCGCGCCGCGGGCGTTGCTCGCCATCTGCCACCGCATCGAGGCGAGCTCCGGCCGGGTACGTGCCGAGCGGTGGGGCCCACGGACCCTTGATGTCGACATCATCTGGATGGACGGCATCGAGGTGGACGACGAGTCGCTCACGATCCCGCACCCGCGTTGGCGCGAGCGGCGCTTCGTGCTGGCTCCGTTGCGCGACCTGGCGCCCGAGCTCGTCGACGAGCAGGACCTGCGGCTCGCCGAGGGTTCGGTCCAACGGGTGGAGGACCTCTGAGCGACGGCGTCGGTCCGTCGGTGCGGATCATCGGGCCGGGACGAGCCGGCGGTTCCTTCGCGGGCGCGCTCCGAGCGGTCGGCTGGAACGTCGACCTGCTCGCTCGTGACGCATCTCCGGTCGGCTCGGCCGCCGGCGTCGACCTCGTCCTGTTGTGCGTCCCCGACGGCGTGGTCGCGGACGTTGCAGCGGAGATCGCTCCGTCGACGGACGGGGTCGTCGCCCATTGCGCCGGAGCGTTGACCCTGGACGCCCTCGGCGCCCACCCCCGTCGTGCATCGCTGCACCCACTCGTGTCCCTCCCGTCCGCTGAGGTGGGTGCCGAGCGGCTGCGGTCGGGCGCCTGGTTCGCCGTCGCCGGTGACCCGATCGTCTCCCGGGTGGTCGGTGATCTGGGCGGGCGGGTGGTCGAGCCGCCCGAGGCGCGGCGCGTCGAGTACCACGCAGCGGCGGTCGTCGCGTCGAACCACCTGGTGGCGCTCATGGGACAGGTCGAACGGATCGCCGCTGACGTCGGCGTGCCCCTGGAGGCGTTCCTCGACCTGGCGGCCGGCAGTCTCGCCGGTGTCGCGGACATCGGGGCCGCGGCAGCGCTGACAGGTCCGGTCGCCCGTGGTGACTGGGCGACGGTCCGGGCACACATCGGTGCGCTTCCGACCGATGAGCAGGAGGCGTACATCGCTCTGGCCCGAGCTGCCGCCCGGCTGATCGGCGCGGAGGCGCCGGAGCTACCGTGACGGCCGTGATCAGGACCGTGACGACGGCCGTCGAGCTGCGCGCGGTGCTGGCGGAGGAGCGCGACGCCGGTCGGAGCGTGGGGTTCGTGCCGACGATGGGAGCACTGCACGACGGCCATGCCTCGCTCGTGCGTTGTGCCGCAACGGAGACGGACCTCGTGGTCGTCTCGGTGTTCGTCAACCCGCTGCAGTTCGCCCCGACCGAGGACCTCGCCGCCTATCCGCGGACGCTCGACCACGACGTCGAGGTGGCCGGTGCCGCCGGAGCGCGTCTGGTGTTCGCTCCGGATGAGGAGGAGCTGTACCCGGGTGGTCGGGATGCCGTCCTCACCACGGTGGCGGTTCCGTCGCTCGCCTCGGTGATGGAAGGGGCGTCCAGACCGACGCACTTCGCGGGGGTGTGCACAGTCGTCGCCAAGCTGTTCAACCTCGTCGGACCGTGCCGTGCGTACTTCGGCGAGAAGGACTTCCAGCAGCTCACGGTCCTGCGTCGCATGGTCGCCGATCTGTCGTTCCCGGTCCAGGTGGTCGGCTGTCCCACCCTGCGTGAGCCCGACGGGCTCGCGATGTCGAGCCGCAACGTGTACCTCTCGCCGGAGGAGCGGAGCGTCGCTCCCGTCCTGCACCGGGCCCTGCGTGCCGGTGCCGATGCGGTCGCCGCGGGCGGGTCCGACGGTCGTGTGCTCCGGTCGTTGATGCGTTCGATCATCGAGGATGCGCCGCTCGGTGAGCTCGACTACGTGGAGGTCGCGGATGTCGACACGCTCCGGCCCCTCGATGTCGTGAGCGGTCCGTGCCGGTTGTTCGGCGCGATCCGCTTCGGTCGGGCGCGTCTGATCGACAACGAGGCAGCGGCGCCACGGGATCACCATGACCGTTGACCTCGATCTCCTCGTCCTCGGCAGCGGCGTGGCGGGGTTGTCAGCGGCGGTGCGGGCAGCGGGCGAGCACGACCTCGTCACCGGGGTGCTCACCAAGGGCGAGCTGGATCAGGCGACGACGCGGTGGGCTCAGGGAGGTGTTGCCGCTGCGACGGCAGGGGATCCCGAGCAGGTCGACCTGCACCTCGCCGACACCCTCGCCGCCGGCGCCGGGTTGTGCGATCTGGACGCCGTGCGGGTGCTCGTCGACGAGGGGCCCAGGCGGGTCCAGGAGCTGATCGCCCTCGGCGCCGAGTTCGATCGTGACGAGCGCGGCAACCTCGACCTGGCACGAGAGGGTGGTCATTCCGTCGCCCGGGTGGTGCACGCCGGCTCGGCGACCGGCGCCGAGGTGGAACGCACGCTGGTCGACGCGGTCCGCTCCACCGCGGCGGCGGTGTTCGAGCACGCCTTCGCCCACGACCTGATCGTCGAGGGCGGACGGTGCGCCGGGGTGGTCGCGCACGGCCCGGATGGGCCGGTGGAGGTGCGGGCGCGCAACGTCCTGCTCGCGACGGGTGGCGCCGGCCAGCTGTTCGAGGTGACGACCAACCCGCTCGAGGCGACCGGCGACGGCGTGGCGATGGCGATGCGCGTCGGGGTGGCGGTCGCGGATCTCGAGTTCTTCCAGTTCCACCCGACGGCGCTCGCGCTCCCGGCGATGCCCCGACCGCTGTTGTCGGAAGCGCTGCGCGGTCACGGAGCGTTGCTGCGTGATGAGCAGGGAGGTCGCTTCGTCGACGAGCTGCTGCCACGGGACGTCGTGTCGAGGGCGATCCTCGCGAAGATGCGCGAACAGGGGACCGACCACGTGTGGCTCGACGCGACGGGTTTGGACCACTTCGCCGAGCGGTTTCCGAACATCGCTGCGTCGCTGGCAGCGGTCGGCCTCGATGCGTCCCGCGACATGCTCCCCGTCGCACCAGCGGCGCACCATCAGTGCGGCGGCATCATCACCGACCTGTCAGGGGCGACGAGCCTCCCG
>CAYSCB010000157.1:0-7182 GCA_964429335.1 uncultured Aquihabitans sp. | reverse complement strand
GAGCCGGACATCGTGCTGCAGAACTTCGGTCTGCGATCGATGGACGACGTCGAGTACACCGAGAACGCGCTGCGCGAGTACGCGGACCGGGGGTTGAAGGGCTTCTACGCCTTCGGCGAGTCGCTCGGCAGGAACGACCCGCGTCGGAACCCGAACTTCGAGTTCTCCTCGGTCAAGGCGGGCGCGCCGATCATCGCCGCCATCGATGGGACGATCGGGTTCATCAAGGACCAGCCCGAGACCGGCGACTCCGAGGTCATGCTGCAACCGCGGGACGGCTCGATCTGGACCGTCGCGTACGACCACCTGACCAACCTCAAGGTCGCCAAGGGCGACCGTGTCAAGGTCGGGGACGTCCTCGGTGAGCCGTCGGCGCAGAACAACGGGACGCATAGGTTCGAGCTCCAGGTCAACAAGGGACAGAACACCGACACGCTCCACATCTGCCCGAGCACCATCGTCGATGGCGCCAAGGCGCCGGCTCTCCTCGCCGAGCTCACCGCCATGCAGGAGCGGTGGAACTCCTTGTCGGGGAAGAACCTCTACGACACCAAGGTCCAGTCACCGATCGGCTGTCTCGTCCCCATGCTCACACCCGCCCAGGCCGAGGGCAGGTGAGTCGGCTTAGGATTCGGCCGGAGCTGAGGTGAGCCTCCGTACCGAGAACGTCTGACGTCGATTATCGACGTCAGACGTGCCGAGTTCAGGGGTGGGGGGTTGCTGGGTGGGGGTTCAGGGGTGCGGGGTCGGGCCGTGACCGAGGTGGAGGACGGTCCGTCCTTCGAGGGCCGCGAGCAGGTCGCGCAGCACCCGCTCCGCGGTGGGCGCGTCGAGATGGGCCGTCGGCTCGTCGAGCACGACGATCCGGTGGCCGGCGAGCAGCACTCGGGCGAGGGCGAGCCGTTGGCGCTGTCCGCCGCTCATCGCGTCGCCGTCCCGGCCGACCTCGCTCGACAGCCCGTCGGACAGGGCGACGGCCCAGTCCGACAGCGCCACGGCGTCGAGCGCAGCCCACATCTCGTCGTCGGTGGCGTCGGGGGCGGCGATGTGGAGGTTCTCCCGCAGCGAGGTCGCTGCGAGCCACGGTGTCTGCTGGCACCAGGTCACGACGTCGCGGACGTTGTCGCCGCCTGCCAGCGCAGCGTCGATGTCGCCGAGCAGGTAGCGGCCCTGCTCCACACCGATGAATCGCACGAGTGCCGCAGCGATGGTCGACTTGCCGGTGCCGCTCGGTGCGTCGAGTCCAACGAGCTCGCCCGGCTCCAGCCGCAGGTTCAGACCGCTCAGCACCGGCGAGGCCGCGCCGGGCCAACGGAGCGTGACGTCGTCGAGCACGAGCGGTGGGTGCGTCGCGAGCGCCTCGGGGTCGGCCGGTTCTGTGACCGGGTCCGGTGCGTCGAGGACGGTCCGCAGTCGCGCCGCGGCGACCTGCACCGACGCCTGCTGCTCTCCTGCGTGCAGGAGCGGCGCGAGCACCTCGATCAGCGCGAACGGCACGAGGACGGCAACCCCGAGCAACGCTCCGTCGACCGTGCCGCCGATCGAGCGGTCCACCACCACGATCGCCGCGGCGAGCACCGGCGCAGCGAGTGCAGCGACCCCTTCGAGGACTCCGATGCGCGTGCCGCGACGTCGATCGATGCGTCCGATCGACGTGGAAGCGTTCGAGATGCGCCCGACCCAGATGCCCGCCGCGCCGGTCGTCGTCAGCTCGTCGCCGTGTTCGACGAGCTCCAGGGTCGCCCCGGCGAGCTCGGCCCGGGCAGACACCTGGTCCCGGACGGTTCCAGCGGTGAGAACTCTCGTCGCTGCGGGCAGAGCGACCGCGACGATGATGACGACCACGGCGTACGCCACACCGAAACCGGGTGCGACGGTGGCGGACGCGACGACGGCGAGGAGCCCGACAGAGAGTCCCGAGGTCATCGGCCCCATGACCCTCAGCTCCTGGTCGGCGAGGCGGTCGACGTCGTCGACCACGCGCGCCATCACGTCACCGCGCTCCATCCTGGGAACCCCGGCCGGGGCGATGCGTCCCAACCGGGCGACGACGGCGCCCCTGACGTCAGCGAGCATCCGGAAGGTCGTGTCGTGGGAGACGAGCCGTTCGCTGTAGCGCAGGACGCCTTTGCCGATCGCGAAGGTCCGCACGGCGACGGCCGCCACGGCGAGCTCGGCGAACGGCGTGCGGGTCGATGCACGTACGAGCATCCAGGTCGCGGTGGCGGCGAGGCCGATGCTGCACAGCTCGGTCAGGACCGCGAGCGTCCGGCCGGCGAAGAGGCGCCAGCGCACCGGTCGGGCCATCTGGCGGAACCACGCGAGGTCGTCGCCGCTGTCGTTGCGCCGAACCGTGGCGGTCGTGGTGCGGTCGGCCTCGGTCGCTGCGCCGGCTGCGCCGGCGTGTGAGGAGATCGGGCTCGGTGCCGACGGAACGTCATCGGGGTCGGCGTGACCGATGATCGGAGGCGAACCGTCCTCCGGTGTTGACGGTCCCTCGTCGAGTCGCACCACGTGATCCGCAGCACCGATGAGGTCGGGATCGTGGGTCGCGACGATCACGGCGCACCCGTCTGCTGCTACCCGGCGCAGCGCCCCGATCACGAGCGCAGCGCGGTGGCCGTCGAGATGTGACGTCGGCTCGTCCGCGAGGAGGACGCGAGCGCTGGGGGCGGTCCCGGCGCGCAGCACGCCACGGGCGACCGCCAGCCGCTGGCGCTCACCGCCGGAGAGCTCCGACGGCCTGCGCTCGGCGAACCCCGCGAGGTCGACCGCTGCGAGCGCGTGGCCGACCGCAGCGGCGTCGACCGGGTCGGATCCCGCAGCGACGGCGGCCCGGACGTCGGTCCCGACCGGGTCGGGGAGCTGCGGGATCCACACGAGCGCGTCAGCCCGTGCCGTCCTCGACAGATCCGTCACGTCGATGCCGGCCAGCTCGACGTGACCTCGGTGCAAGGGGACACGGCAACGGACGGCGTCGAGCAACGTCGACTTGCCGGCTCCGCTGGCACCGACGAGCGCGACGAGCGATCCGGCGTGGACGTCGAGGTCGACCGGTCCGACCCGTCGGCCGCGGTCGGGATCGACCACGGTTGCCCCGGAGATGCGCAGCGTCGGAGTGGTCGGCTCCGATGTCGGCAACACATCGACCGGTCCGTCCGGGGTCGTCGTGGTGGCGAGCAACTCGCTGAGCTCGTCGGCCGCATCGGTACCGGCCTGCGCGGCGTGGAACGCCGCGCCGACCCGCCGGATCGGAAGCGAGCACTCCGGCGCGAGCAGCAGGACGATGAGTGCCGCCTGCAGCGTCACGTCGCCGACGCTGAGGCGGTAGCCGATCGTGACCGCGACGAGCGCGACCGACAGCATCGCCAGGAGCTCCATCGCCGCTGCCGACAGGAACGCGACGCGCAGGGTCCGCATGACAGCGACCCGGTACTGCTCGGCCACGGCGCGCACCCGTTGCACCTGCGCCCCGGCCTGACCGAACAACCGCAACGTCGGCAGGCCGACGAGGACGTCGTGGAAGTGCGCAGCCAGGCGCTGCAACGTGGCCCATTGGCGATCAGCCCGATCCTCGGCGAGCCTGCCGATCAGGACCATGAACACCGGGATCAGCGGGATCGCCACGAGCAGGATCACTGCGGAGGTGAGGTCGGCGACGAGGATCCGTGCGCCTGCGGCGAGCGGGAGGACAGCAGCGATGCACAACGCCGGCACGTACTCCCGTATCCACGGGTCGAGCGCGTCGATCCCGTCGGTGACGAGCGTCGTGACCCGGGCCGGGGTCGCTTCGGCGGCGCCGCGTTCGTCGACGACGAGCGCGTGGGCGATCACACGGTCGGTGATCGTCGCCCGAGACGCGGCTGCAGCGCTCGCCGCCGAGAGCTCGGTGACCCAGCGCAGCACGAGGCGTCCCAGCCCGATCGCGAGGAGCACCCCGGCGAGCGGTACTGCTGCGTCGAGGTCGCCGTCGATCAGCCGTGGAAGCTCGCGACCGATGATCTCGGCCTGCACGAGCACGACGACCGCGGTTGCGACCGCCAGGCCTGCGCAGATCGACAGGTGGCGACGGAGCGCGGGCGCGAGACGCAGCAGCGTCGGGTCGATCGGACCCCGGCGGGTCCGATGCTCTCCAGGGTCGAGCGGATCCTCGCCATCGACGACGGGTCGGACCGGTTCGAGCACCCGGCGATGCTAGGACGCCGTGGAGGAACCGACGGACGGGCGGTGGCGTTCGACGATCGCGGTGAGGTCGAGGCCCGTGGGCAGCGTGCCGAACGCCCGATGCCCACCGGCGTCGCGGTCCAGACGCGATGCGGAGAAGGCGTCGGCGACCGCAGGCGGGGAGTGGCGCAGCAGCAGCGATCCCTGCAGGAGGACCGCCATGTCCTCCACCACCCGACGCGCCCGCAGCTCGACGTCGTCGGTGTCCGCGAGCTCCTTGCGCAGCGCCAGAGCCGCGCCGTCCAGGCGGCGGTCGGCTCCCGCAGCGAGATCGATCTCCGCCCAGTACGCCTCGAGCGACTCGGGCGAGCGCGCCATCGCCCGCAGGACGTCGAGGCACATCACGTTGCCCGAACCCTCCCAGATGCCGTTGACGGGGCTCTGGCGGAACAGCCGCGGCATGTCGGTGTCCTCGACGTAGCCGACCCCGCCCAGGCACTCCATCGCCTCGGCCGCGTGCGCCGCGGCCCGCTTGCAGGTCCAGTACTTGACGACCGGCAGAGCGAGCCGGGCGAAGAGCTGCTCGGCCGGGTCCTCAGGCGCATCGAAGGTCGCTGCGACGCGGATCGCGGCAGCGGTCGCCGCCTCGGACTCGACGGCGAGGTCGGCGAGCACGTTCAGCATGAGTGGCTGGTCGTCGAGCAGGTGGCCGAACACTGAGCGGTGGTGCGCGTGCCAGGTGGCGTGGGCGACCCCCTGGCGCATCACGCCCGCGGACCCGAGCGTGCAGTCGAGCCGGGTGCTGTTGACCATCTCGATGATCGTGCGGACACCACGTCCCTCCTCGCCGACCATCAGCGCCCACGCGTCGAGCATCTCGATCTCGCCCGACGCGTTCGAGCGGTCACCGAGCTTGTCCTTGAGCCGTTGGATCCGGATCGGGTTCCGCGTCCCGTCGGGTTGCCACCGCGGCATCCAGAAGCAACTCAGCCCGTCGGGCGCGTTCGCCAACACCAGGAAGCCGTCGGACATCGGCGCCGAGCAGAACCACTTGTGGCCGGTCAGCAGGTGCTCACCACCCGGTCCGCCGGAGCCGACCGCCCTGGCGAGGGTGGTGTTGGCACGGACGTCGCTGCCACCCTGCTTCTCGGTCAGGCCCATGCCGGCGGTGATGCCGACCTTGGTGGCGATCGGGCGGTTGGACCCGTCGTAGTCCCGTGCGGCGAGGGCGTCGACGAGCTGGTCCGCGACGTCGGGCTGGTGGCGCAACGCCGCAACCGACGAGTAGGTCATCGAGATCGGACACGTGTGGCCGGCGTCGACCTGGTACCAGGTGATCATCCCCGCAGCGCGTGTCACGTGCGGTGCGGGACGCTCGTCCACCCACGGTGCGGCGTGCAGGCCGGCGGCGACCGCTGCGGCCATCAGCTCGTGGTACGCGGGGTGGTAGTCGACGACGTCGAGGCGGTTGCCGTAGCGGTCGTGGGTGCGCAGCACCGGGACGTTCGCGTTCGCCTGACGTCCGCGCTCCAACCACTCCGGGTCCCCGGCGCGGCGGCCGATCGCCTCCAGGTCGTCGCGGTTGGCGGCGGCGCCGTGACGTGCGACGGCCTCGACGAGAGCGACGTTCGTCGTGAACACGTCGTGTCCCTCGAGCGGTGGTGGCTGGTTGATGACCTCATGGGTGTCGAACCAGCTCGTCGTCGATCGGTCGGCCATGGGTCGAAGGCTACGACCGCCCCGCCGGCCGCGATCGGCGGAGCGGCTGTCGATGGTGGCCGGGGTGCCAGGTGGCACATGTGGCAACCTGGAACCACAGCGTCGATCGGGACCCGACCCGACCGGCGCACGGATCGATGCACAGGGGGTGCACGCCATGTCCATCGACGAGCTCGGTTCCGTCGGGACCGACGACGACAGCGACGCCGACACCGGGATCCTCGGACGGGCCGCCGACATCGAGTCGATCCTGACGACGGTCAACACCGACGTGGACGAGGTGATCCACGCCGTGCGCGACAACGCGGACGTCATCTTCACCTGGGACTACGAGAAGGGCAGCAGACCGGCGCTCGACAAGCTGTACGAGAAGGCGAAGCACTCCCAGTGGAACGGCCAGACCGACCTCGACTGGTCGATCGACGTCGACCAGGAGGAGTTCGCCTCGATGATGGCCGACATGCAGATGGCCGACTTCGAGGCCCGCGGCGTCGACTTCTCCGGCACCCCGTTCGAGTCCTGGCAGCGACCAGAGTGGATCGAGCTGTCCCACGAGGTGCAGAACTGGTCCCTCAGCCAGTTCATGCACGGCGAGCAGGGAGCCCTGATCTGCACCGCCAAGATCGTCGAGACCGTGCCGTGGATCGACGCCAAGTACTACGCATCGACGCAGGTGATGGACGAGGCCCGTCACGTCGAGGTCTTCGCTCGCTACCTCGACACCAAGCTCGACGGCCACTACCCGATCAACGCCCACCTGAAGGCGCTGCTCGACGACATCATCGCCGACAGCCGCTGGGACATGACCTACCTGGGCATGCAGATCATGGTCGAGGGGCTCGCGCTCGCCGCGTTCGGGATGGCGCTGCAGACCACACCCGATCCGCTGCTCAAGCAGCTCCTGCGCTACGTGATGAGCGACGAGGCGCGCCACGTGGCGTTCGGGGTGCTGTCGCTGCAGGAGCTCTACGCGGGGCTGAGCGACGCCGAGCTGCTCGAACGTCAGGAGTTCGCGTTCGAGGCCGCAGTGCGGATGCGGGACCGGTTCCTGCAACAGGAGGTCTGGGACCGCATGGGCATCGACGTGCGCAAGGCGGTGAAGCTGTTCGACGTCCCCGCCGAGGTCAAGAACGAGGACCCGTTCCAGCAGCTCCTGTTCTCCAAGATCGTGCCGAACTGCAAGAAGCTCGGGCTGCTCGACGCCAACGACGGGTGGCTGCGCAAGCGGTTCGACGTGCTCGGCGTCACCCAGTTCGAGGACTGGGTCGACACCGGCGAGGAGTACCTCGAGATGGACGC
>CAYSCB010000156.1:0-7188 GCA_964429335.1 uncultured Aquihabitans sp. | reverse complement strand
CGGCCCAACGTCGGCGGATGTCACCGATCAGCGGTGCGACGTCGAGTCGGTCACGTTGCGGTGGTCGGTCCCGCGCGAAGGCGAGGAGCGTGGTGATGGTCTCCTCGATGCGGTCGATCTGCACGAGTGCCTCTTCGAGCACCTGTTCGCCGTCGTCGCGGGGGTCCAACAGCTCGGTCTCGACCGACAGTCGCAGCGCAGCGAGGGGCGTGCGCAGCTGGTGGGAGGCATCGGCGGAGAACGCCCGTTCACGGGCGAGCATCGAGTCCAGCCGATCGGCGGGGTCGGACAGGACCGTCGAGGTCTCGTCCAGCTCGGCGATCCCGCTGTGTCGTGGCCTCACGGCGAAGTCGCCGTTGCCCAAGCGGACGGCGTCGTCGCGCAGACGCTTCACCGGCCGTGCCAGGCGGGCCGCCACGAGCGAGCCGACGGCGGCAGCGATGCCGACGGCGATGAGGTCGTAGAGCACCAGGATCAGCAGCGCCCGGCGCACCTTGTTGGACGACTCGTCGGCGGGTTCCGACACACGCACGATCGCCAGCTTGCGCTCGTCGATGAGGACCGGGTCCGCCAGCACCCGCTCGTCGCCGACGACACCGCTGACAGCGATCCGCTTGGCCCGCTTCGTCACGACGTCCGCGGTGGCGGGTCCGTCACCGGCGATCCTGGCGCCGTCCGGGAGGTACACCGCGATGCGCAGGTCGCTCGGCACATCGGGGAACTCGATCTCGTCGCCGTTGCTCCCCGGTGTCAGCGACAGGCCCGCCGTGGTTCGCTCCGCTGCCCGTTGGAGCTCGCGGACGGCGTCCTCCTTCTCGCGGTGAGCGGTCACCAGCACCAGCGGGATCGTGAGCAGCGTCGTGGCGATCGCCGTGACGGCGACGATCGCCACGAGGATCCGCCGCCTCATCCGGGAGTCGTCGCGTTCACGCGGAGTCCCACCGGTAGCCGACGCCGCGCAGCGCTGTGATCCGGCTCGGATCGCCCGGTCGCTCGCCCAGCCGTCGGCGCAGCGCTGCGATGTGCACATCGAGTGTCTTGGTCGAACCGAACCAGTGCTCGTCCCACACGCGCGACATGAGATCCTCTCTCGTGACCACCTTGTCAGCGTGCGAGATGAGCTCGACGAGGAGGTCGAACTCCTTCGCCCGCATCACGACCTCGGTGCCCCCGAGGGTCACGCGACGTGCGCCGGTGTCGACCTCGAGGTCTCCGTCGAGGTAGACGGGGGCCGAGGACTCCTCCCGGCCGCGGGTCTGCGCCCGGACCCGGGCGAGCAGCTCCGCCAGGCGGAACGGCTTGGTGACGTAGTCGACGGCTCCGGTGTCGAGGCCGAGGACCACGTCCATCTCGTGGGTGCGGGCGGTGAGCATGATGATCCGCAGATCCGGCCAACGGGCGAGCAGGTTCGATGCGACGTCGAGGCCGTCGCCGTCGGGCAGACCGAGGTCGAGCAGCACGACTGACGGTTCCACAGCGATGGCAAGGGCTGCCGAGGCACTCGTCGCGCGGGCCGTGTCGTAGCCGGCCGCGTCGAGCGCCCGTTCGAGGTTCGACCCGATCGCCGTGTCGTCCTCGACGACGAGCACCAGCGGACGGTCCGAGATGCGGTCGGCTCCGCGTTCGGTCCTCAACGGAGCAACCTCGACGCGGTGACCGGCCTCAGGCCCCTCGCGTCGATGCCGTCCAGGATGCGCGGCAGCGCAGCGATGGTCTCCGGGTGACCGAAGTGGAGGCTCACGATCGATCCGCTCCGGACGCCGGCCAGGGTGCGTGCCTCGACGGTTGCCGCACCCGGGTCACGGTAGTCCAGCGGGTCGACGTCGAAGCCGAGGACGGTGCCGTAGCCCGCACGGGTCGCTGCCTCCATGACCGCGTCGGTCGGTTCGTCCCGTCCCGGTGAGCTCAGCCGCCGGGTGGTGGTGGCGCGACCTGGTTGAGCTCGGCCTGCTGCAGCGACCAACCCGCAGCGGCGGCGACCTGCTCGGGTGTGAGCGTGACCCGGGGCGCGCGCAGCAGGATCGGATAGGGATCGACTGCTGGTGCATCACCGGGGTGGATCTCGAAGTGCAGATGGCTCGGCGTGCCGGCAGCGTTGCCGGTGTTGCCGACGGTGCCGACCACGGTGCCGACCACGATCTCCTGACCGATCACGAGCGGGGCCCAGTCGCGCAGATGGGCGTAGTAGTAGCGGTAGCCGCTCCGACCCCGCGTCCAGACGGTGAGCCCGCCGAGGCGGTTCGTGCCGACCTTCTCGACCCAGCCGTCCTCGACCGTGACCACCGGGGTTCCGGCACGGGCGAACAGGTCGTTGCCCTGGTGGGATCGGCTGCATCCGTCACGGCAGTACCCGTAGCTCGAGACGAAGCTCGTCGGACCGGCGACGGGGAACACGAACCCCGGGATCATCTCCGGTGTCGCGGCCATGAGCTTCTCCGCCTCGGTGGCGGCCGTCTGAGCGGTGACGAGCGCCGTCCGTGCCGTCTCGAGTGCCTGCGACGCGGTGGTCTCCGCCTCGACGGAGGTGCGGAGGCGTTCCGACACCCGCTCCCGCTCTGACAGGTACGTCGAAGCGAGCTCCCGGTCCGCGGCGGTCACAGCGCCGGGGAGCACGACCCGATCGGCTTCGCTCGACAGGTTGCGC
Source organism: uncultured Aquihabitans sp. (assembly GCA_964429335.1). Taxonomy (GTDB): domain Bacteria; phylum Actinomycetota; class Acidimicrobiia; order Acidimicrobiales; family Microtrichaceae; genus Dermatobacter. The sequence continues at coordinate 4,544 of CAYSCB010000156.1, read as the reverse complement.
GCCGGTCGGAAGCGGATCGTGGGCTGGCCCGCCGCGACGTAGGACGCTGCGACGCGCCGGGTGAACCGGTCGCGGATCCTGGCGTATCGGTCGGCCGCTTCCTTGTCCCGGCCTTCGATCGCGGCTCGCTCGTCCTGCGCGGCGGCGTAGGCCGCCTCCGCCTGGGCGACGGCGGTCTGCGCTGCCACGAGTCGGTTCTGAGCGAGGTCGACCTGTGCCTTCAGCCCGGCGAGCACCGGGTTCGTGATGCCGACGCCGTCCCATGGACCACGTGGATTGCTCGGTGTGACGTCGAGGTCGTCCTCGTCGGGAGCATCACCGAGGCCGACAGGCAGCGGCACCGTCGGGTCGATCGGGTTCACCACACCGGGTGGGAGGGTCGTCGAGGTGTCGGTCGGAGTCGTGGTGGTCGTCGACGTCTCGTCGACGGTGGTGGTCGTCGTGTCACCGATGGTGGTGGTCGTCGTCGTGGTGGTGGTGGTGGTGGTCGAGGTCGAGGAACCGGGAGTCGTGGTCGAGGTGGTGTCGCCGGGTGAGGTCGTCGAGGGTGGCTGCGCCCCCGTCGCAGGTGCGACCGCGATCGCGACGATCGACGCGGCGGTGACGGCCAGGAGTCGGAGCGGCGTCAGTCCCACGATCGCCTCACCGGGACCGCCGGAGCGAGTCGATCGTCGTGAGCACCGACACGGCCGCGCACACGAGGACCGTCACGACGACCACAGCGAGGATCGTCGTGCGCGCCTCGGACGTAGGTGGCAGGAGGGAGGAGACCACCGAGCTGGTCGAGGCCGAGGCTCGGATGGCCGCGCCGGTGAGCAGAAGCGCCGCGATCGTTGCTCCCGCCACGCCGATGAGCACGCCTTCGATGACGACCGGCGCGGCGATGTAGGCACGGCTCGCGCCCAGCGAACGCATCATGTCGATCTCTCGCTGTCGAGAGGCGATCGACGAACGGATCATCGTCGCGGACAACACGATGCCGACGACGCCGAGGATGACGGCCAACCACGACCCGAACCCGGAGACCGCACCGGACAGGTCCCGCACGTCACGGACCGCCTCGTCCGCTGTCACCACCTGGTACACGGAGGGATCCGACGCGAGCGGTCGGGTGATCTGCTGGATGAGCCCCGGATCCGCATCGTCGGGAGTGACGCGGAACGACGATGGCAGCAGATCCGGCGTGACCGCCTCGGTCATCGTGGAGTCCGCCGAGTAGAGCCGTCGGTATTCCTCGTAGGCCTGCTGCTGTGTCACCCGGGTGACCCGGCGGACCCCGTCGGCGTGCTGGAGCTCGTCGTGCACACGGGCGACATCGGCCCGGTCGACGCCGGGCTGGAGGTAGACGACGAACTCGACGCCGTCGGCCCAGCGCGACATCGTCGCATCGACCCCCGCCCGTGCGATCGCTGCGCCGCCGGCGAGGACGGCGCACAGCGACACCGTCAGGGCGGCGGACGCAGCGAGACCGGGCCGGCGACGGATCCCGCGGACCGCATCACGCAGGGAGCACGACGCCATCGCGACGAGCTCGGTCCAGGCGCTCTCCCGGCGTCGGTCGGCTGCGCTGTCACCGTCGAGGAACGAGGCGAACGCGGTCTCATCGAACGCGGTCTCGTCGAACGCGGTCTCGTCGAACGCGGTCTCGTCGTCGACGTCGATCGTCGATGTCTGTGCGTCGTCGTCAACCACGTGCGAAGTTCTCCACCGCGACCTGCCCCAGGTACGAAGGACCAGCGTACCGGACCGACCGTCGGAACCGCCCTCGCGGGTGAGACCGCCCTGACCCGGGCCGGGCCGGGTAGCTTCCGGCAGTGGTGCAGCAGATCGACCGGTTCGTCGAGCGGATCGACGACCTCCAGCGGCGGACACCCCCGCTCGCGGTCGCGTTCGCCGTGACGAAGAAGTACGGCGAGGACCGCGGCGGTCAGCTCGCGATGATCCTCACCTACCGGGGGTTCTTCGCCTCGTTCCCGTTGCTGCTCGCCTTCGTGAACGTGGTCGGGTTGCTCGTCCGCGACGACGAGGAGCTGCGGAACAGCCTGGTCGAATCGACCCTCGGTGAGGTACCGATCATCGGCGGCGAGGTGCTCAAGGCCCAGGTCGGTGGCAGCGTCACGGTGATCGTCGGCTCGGTCCTCGTGTCGCTGTGGGCCGGGCTCGGTCTCCTCGAGGCCATGCAGGAGGTGCTCAACACCGTCTGGGGCGTGCCGGTGTACGAACGGCCGAACTGGCTCATCCGACGTGCCCGGTCGGTCCCCGCCGCGGTGCTGCTGGCGGCCTGCCTCGTGCTGTCGGGATCCCGGGCCTGGTTCGGCTCGGAAGGACCACTCGCCACAGCGGTCTCGGTGCTGGCACCGATCGTGGCCGGTGGCCTCTGCTACCTCGGACTGCACGCGATGCTCTGCGAGCGGAAGGTCCCGTTCGGCCGCCAGCTCGTCGGAGCATCGTTCATGGGTGTGAGCTGGTGGATCCTGCTGCTCGCGGCGCAGTGGTACATCGACCGCGCCGTCGTCCGCAGCTCCGACACCTACGGCATGTTCGCCGTCGTGTTCGGACTGCTGTCGTGGGCGTACCTGCTCGGGGTGCTGTACCTGTACGCCAACGAGATCACCTCGGTGCTCGAGGAGCGTCGCTGGCCACGGAGCCTCAGCGGCAGGAACCTGACCGACGCCGACCGGGCCGCGTACGCGCTCGTGTCCGAACGGGAGGTCCGGGTGCGGGGGACCGACCTGTCGATCAGCGTGCCCCGCGATCCGGAGCCGCCACAGCCCTGAGCCCGTCTGGTCGGTCGTCGTGCAGTCGTCGTTCAGTCCTCGTTCAGTCGGTGTCGCGCGTGGGGTCGATGCGCTCGATCGTCGGGTGCTGGTCGGCTCCGGTGCCGGCCAGGCCGTGCTCCTGGGAGAAGTCGAGCCCCATCGCCGCGGCGCCGTCACCCGACTCCTCGTCGTCGGGCAACAGGAACGGCACGTTCACCACGACGGTGTCTCGGCGGTACTTGAGCGCGAGCTTCAGCGCGAGCGCGGACTGGTTGTGGAAGACGCCCTGCCACCAGTGCGGGAGGACGAACTCGGGGATCACGACGGTCAGGTAGTCGTGGTTCCACCGTCGGTCCAGCTCGTCGAGGTAGTCGACGACGGTGTGGGTCAGGTCGCGGAACGGCGACTCGATGATCTCGAGTGGGATCGACACGCCGAAGCGCTGCCACGCGTCACGCACCCGGGCAGCTTCGTCCTCGTCGATCGCGACGGTCACCGCGACCACGTCCTCGCTGCCGACCGAGCGGGCGTAGCGGATCGCGCCGAGCGATGACTGGTTGACACCGCCGACGAGGACGACGACGCCGTGGCGTGGCACCGTCTCCGGCGCCCGGAACTCGGCGGGGACGCGGAGGCTGCGGGCGACCCGGTTGTAGTGGCGCTTCACGCCTTTGAACGCCACCACGATGCACGGGATCAGCACGACGATGATCCACGCGCCGATGGTGAACTTGGAGACGATCACCACCGCCGCGACGATGAACGTCGCGATCGCACCGAGCGTCGAGTTGAGGATCGAGATCTGCCAGCGCTTCTGGCGTTCCTTGAAGTGGTGGCGGACCATGCCGGTCTGCGAGATCGTGAAGCTCGTGAACACGCCGACGGCGTACAGGGGGATCAGGAGGCTGACGTCGCCGTTGAAGATGATCAACAGGACCGCTGCTGCACCGGCGAGTATCAGGATGCCGTTGGAGAACACGAGCCGATCGCCGCGGTTGGCGAACTGGCGGGGCATGTAGCCGTCCTTGCCGATGATCGCGGCCAACCGCGGGAAGTCGGCGAAGGCGGTGTTGGCCGCCAGGACGAGGATCGTCAGGGTCGCGAACTGCAGGATCCAGTAGAGCGGGTTGTCCTGGCCGAACACCTCGGCGCCCATCAGCGCCAACGCGGACTTCGACTCGTCGGGAACCACCCGCATCCACGACGCGATGATGCTGATCATGAAGAAGGTCGAGCCGAGGATCGCTGCCATCCACCCGAGGGTGATCGCCGCGTTCTTCGACGTCGGCTTGCGGAATGCCGGGATGCCGTTGGAGATGGCCTCGACACCGGACAGCGCCACCGCGCCCGATGCGAACGCCCGGGCGAAGATGTAGGCGGAGACGCCGCCGATGTAGGGCCCGTGGGCCTCCTGGATGGACTTGATCGAGCGGACCGCCTCCCTCGCGGTCGGGTCGAAGACGTGGAGCCGGCCGGTCACGTGCTGGATCGTCGCCCAGACGATGAACACGATCACGATCACGATGTACAGGTAGGTCGGCACCGAGAACACGCGCCCCGACTCCTTCACCCCACGCAGGTTGCCGACGGTGAGGATCACGAGGAACAACAGGCAGAGCTCGACCCGGTAGCGCTGCAGTCCCGGGAAGAGCGAGTAGAGGGCCAGTACGCCTGCGGCGATCGAGACGGCGACGGTCAGCACATAGTCGACGAGCAGGGAAGCGCCGGCGACGAGCGACGGGGTCACGCCGAGGCGCATCGCACGCCCGTCCTGATCGACTGCGA
>CAYSCB010000155.1:2871-7204 GCA_964429335.1 uncultured Aquihabitans sp. | reverse complement strand
AGGTGGCATCGGTGCGGTGGTGGGTGCGCTCGGTCATCGTTCAGCTCGTGTCGGTCCGACAGGTGTCGACCGTTCGCCGTCCGGTCCGCTGAGCGGACCGGATCGGCGGGTCCCGGGAGCGAACCACGGCACCCGGCGGGCGGTCAAGTGATTTTCGAGCCGTCCCCGACGAATCTCGGGGTCAGAATCGACAGAACGTGTCGATCCCGACCCCCGTTTTGGCGGGGGAGGGGTGGCTCAGGCCGGGGTGGGGGTGGGAGCGAACCGCGTCAGCCCGTCGTCGTCGGTGTGGCGGCGCATCCGGCCCTGGATGCGCAGGTGCTCGAGGTGCGCGTAGGTCTCCGACTCGGCCATCGGACCCCACGAGCGCTCCTGGAACAGCCGTCTGGCGTACTGCCGGACCGTCCCGTCATCCAGCTCCGCGCCGATGAGCTCGATCTGGGCGAGGCGCTCGACGTGGTGGCTGATGATGTCGTCGACCCGTCCGGCGAGGTCGTCGAACGGCAGGCCGTGTGCCGGGAGCACGTTCGTCACCCCGGGGATCGACGCGACCCGACGGAGAGCGTCGACGAACTCCGCCAGCGCATCGGTGCTGCCGGTGAGACCGGAGATGTGCGGCGTGATCGTCGGCAGCACGTGGTCGCCCGACAGGAACGTGCCATCCGCCGGATCGAGGAGGCAGATGTGGTCACCCGTGTGGCCCGGCGTGTGCAGGACCTGCCACTCCCGTCCGCCGAGCCGGATGACATCGAGGTCCTCGACCCGGATGGTGGGTGCGAGTCGCAGCAGACCCTGCTTGGACAGGTCGTCCCATCCCCGCATCACCTCGAGCTCGGCGGCTTCCAACTTGAACCCGTCCTCGCCCCACGGCGTCGACAGCGGTGGGAGCTCCGGAGTGGAGCCCTCGCCGAAGAGCAGCTCGTTGAGCACCTCCTCGGGCCGAGCGTCGAACGGCGTGTGGAACTGCCGGTGGGCGAGGACGTCGCTGCCGTGCTCGACCTTCAGCCGCCCAGCGCCACCGAAGTGGTCGGGGTGCGAGTGGGTGACGACGACCGTGTGGACCTGTTCGGGACGGATGCCGACCGAGGCCAGCCGGGCCATGAGCGCCTGCGCGGTCTCCGGATCCGGCAGTCCGGGATCGATCAGGGTCACGCCCCGCTCGTCCTCCAGCACGTAGCAGTTCACGTGCCCGAGGCCCGGGATCATGATCGGCAGCTGGATCCGAGCGATCCCGGCGGCGACCTCGTCGACCTCGGTGCGGGCCGGCAGCCGCTCCTGGCGCTCCACCATCAGGCCCACTCCGGTGCGGCGGGTACGAAGACCCGATCCCGCCAGTAGGCGAGCTCGGCGACGGACTCCCTGATGTCGTCCATCGCCCGGTGCGCGGAGGGCTTCTTGGTCAGCCCGTCGAGCGATCCCGGATACCAGCGGCGGGCGAGCTCCTTGATCGTCGAGACATCGATCGATCGGTAGTGGAGGTGGTCCTCGATCTCGGGGAGGTACGTGGCGAGGAATCGACGATCCATGCCGATCGAGTTGCCGCACAGCGGTACGGTCCGCGGTTCGGGCACGTGGGTCCTGATGAACGCGAGCGTCGCCGCCCCGGCCTCCTCCAACGAGATGGTCGACGAACGGATCTCGTCGAGCAGGCCGCTGCGGGTGTGCATCTCCACCACCACCTCGTCCATCTTGGCGAGGTCCTCGTCGGTGGCGTGGACGACCAGGTCGGGCCCCTCGGCGATGATGGTGAGGTCGTCGTCGGTGACGAGCGTCGCGATCTCGACGATCACGTTCTCGGCGGGGTCGAGGCCGGTCATCTCCAGATCCATCCAGACGAGCACCGCCCCACCATACGGGCGCTGTGACCGCTGACCTACCACGGAGGTCTCTCGATGCCTCCGGCATGCTCGGTCGACCGAGCCGGAGGGTGTGGCCGGGTAGCGTCCCGCCCATGTTCGAGGTTCCCGTCAAGCGACTCGATCCCGACCTGCCGCTTCCCCGGTACGCCAAGCCGGGCGACGCCGGCGTCGACCTCCTCGCGGCCGAAGACGCCGAACTGGCTCCGGGGGGTGGGAGGGGGTTGGTCCGCACGGGGATCGCTGTGGCGATCCCGCGTGGCTACGCGGGGTTCATCCAGCCGCGCAGCGGCCTCGCGCTCCGCCACGGCGTGACATGTCTCAACACCCCGGGCCTGATCGACGCGGACTACCGGGGCGAGCTCAAGGTGCTGTTGATCAACACCGACCCGTACGAGCCGTTCCTTGTCACCCGGGGCGAGCGGATCGCCCAGCTCGTGGTGCAGGCCGTGGAGCACGTCCTGTTCGCCGAGGTCGACGAGCTCGACGACACCGACCGGGGCGAGGGCGGCTTCGGCCACACCGGTCGTTGATCGCCTGAGACGACCCCGATCCGGGAGGGCCGGATCAGGTCATCGACGACGTCCGCTCTTCGCGCCGTTGCGACGGGCGCTGCTTCCACCGTTGGAGCTCCGTGCGGCCTGTTCGTGTCGGCGTCGGTGTCGGCGCCGCCGAGGGGTGTCCGGACGTTCGCCGCCGGCACGATCCTCCGTTCGCTCGACCGTGGACCGCTTCGCGCTCTGATCACCGCTGACGCTGACGCTGGGGTTGCGGTTGCGGTCGCGGTCGTTGCGCTTGCGGTCCCGGTCGTCGCTGACGTCGGGGTTGCGGTCGTTGCGCTTGCGGTCCCGGTCGCGGGTGACACGCGGGTCGCGGTCGTTCCGATCTTCACGTGCACGGTTCCGTGAACGACGGTTCGCCGGCGGGGCGGTCCGCCTCGGAGACGCCGCGGGCTCGCCCAGGGCGATCACGTCGACCGGGTCGAGGCCACGGGGAAGGCCGAGGCTGCGCTGCAAGCCCTTGATCATCGACGCCTTCTCCGGGACCACGAGGCAGACGACGACACCCCGCGCGCCGGCGCGGGCCGTGCGACCGGAGCGGTGCACGTAGTCCTTCGGGTCCTCCGGCGGATCGAAGTGGATGACCGCTGCGACGTCGTCCACGTGGATGCCACGCGCGGCCACATCCGTTGCCACCAACGCCTGCGCGCGACCGGCGCGGAAGTCCTCGAGCGCGCGGTCACGCTGGTTCTGCGAGCGGTCGCCGTGGATCGCGGCGGCGGTGACGCCGGCGTTGGTCAGCTGCTTGGCGACCCGCTCGGCGCCGCGCTTGGTGCGACAGAAGACGACGGTCGGGCCCATGCGGTCGATGACCTGACCGGCGGTTGCGACGCGTTCGGTGCGTTCGACGGACCAGAAGTGGTGCTGCAGGTCGGGCAGCTCGTCGTCTGGGACCTCAAGCTCGTGCAGCACCGGGTCGTGCTGGTAGTTGCGCACGAGCACGTCGACGTCGCCGTCGAGCGTCGCCGAGAACAACACCGTCTGGCGGTCATCACGGCAACGGTCGAGAAGGCGACGCACCTGGGGGAGGAACCCCATGTCCGCCATCCGGTCGGCTTCGTCGAGCACGACCACCTCGACGTCGTCCAGTCGCACCATCTTCTGGTCGATCAGGTCCGCCAGACGACCTGGGCACGCCACGGCGATGTCCACACCGCGGTCGAGCGCCCGTTGGTTTCGCGGGATCGGCACACCGCCGAAGAACGAGGCGACCCGCGGGCCTCTGCGGCCGGCGAGGAGCTGGAGCTCGTCGGCCACCTGGGTGGCGAGCTCTCGGGTCGGGACCAGGACGAGTCGACGTGGCCGTCGGCTGTCGGCCCGGGGGCAGCCGATGACGAGCGGGATGCCGAAGGCCAGCGTCTTGCCGGAACCAGTGGGGGCCTTGCCCGAGACGTCTCGTCCGGCGAGCGTGTCGCGCAGGGTCAACGCCTGGATGGGGAAGGGAGAGTCGATGCCGCGCTCGGCGAGCGAGGTGACGATGTGGGCGGGAACGCCGAGATCGGCGAAGGAGGGGTTCATTATCATTCCGATGTGCTTGTCAGTCGAACGTGGTCTTGGTGCGCTCCGGCACGTGACGTGTGGGCGCAGGTGTATCCGGTGGCCGCGCTCGCGGCCGTCCGGGGTCGGGGGTCTCAGGTGGTGGCTCGCCGGACTGCAGTTGGCGTCACGACACCTGCGACTGGCGAACGCTCACGGTGCACAAGGGCTCGACGTGATGCGTGGACGCCAGGATAGCAGGTCCGGTCCACTCGGTTCAGACGGTGCATTCGAGTCGAGCCGAACTTGTAGCTCGGGGTCGTCGGGGTGACCGGTGGGCTACAAGTTCGCGGGTCGGTGCCGAGCCGGTTGGCGCGGGTCAGCCAGAGACGCTGAGTGGATGCAGGATGTCGACGTACATCGACGTGGCGCCGAGGGCGA
>CAYSCB010000155.1:0-2771 GCA_964429335.1 uncultured Aquihabitans sp. | reverse complement strand
GAGACGCTGAGTGGATGCAGGATGTCGACGTACATCGACGTGGCGCCGAGGGCGAGCAGCGCAACCACGACCACCGCCGCGGCGATGCGGAACCGCTCCGGGTCGAGCCGGTACCGCGGTCGTCGACGGACACGCGCGATGGCCGCTTCGACGACGATGATCGCGGCGTGACCTCCGTCGAGGGGCAGCAGCGGCAGCAGGTTGAACATCGCGATGCTCGTGGAGAACAGGCCGGCCAGCAGCAGCAGTCGGCTCGGGTGCTGGTCGAGGAGCCCGTCGGTGATCTGGGCGCCTCCGACGGCGGACACCATGCGCTGCTTCGGCACCTCGCCGCTCGTCACCGAGCGCGTGTAGTCGGTGGCTCCGGTGACGAGCGCGCCGAGGCTGGTGACGGTGTCGCGGGACACGTCGTACATGAGCGACACGGACCCGGTCGCTGCCCGGACCGGCCCGACGTCGGTCTCCGGTGACCACATCGCGTAGGTCCAGAACAACACCAGCGCGACGAGGAAGTTCACGCCGACACCCGCGAGGATCACGGCCATCCGTCGTGACCGGGTCGCCGACCGATACGTGAACCGCTCCTGGGAGGCCTCGACCTCCTCACCGGGGCCCATGCCGGGGATCTTCACGTACCCACCCAGGATGACCGCCTTCACCCCGTAGCGCAGACCGCTCGGCGCCGTGCGACACCAGACCGTCGGCCCGAAGCCCAGGAAGTACTCCGTGGGACGCATGCCGCACCGACGGGCGATCACGAGGTGGCCGAGCTCGTGGGCGAGGATGAGGACGACGATGATGCCGAGGAACACCGTGGCGCCGGGGAGCGACCACGTCATCGCGACGAGGGCTCCGACAAGCAGGGCAGCGCGGACCGGATGCCACTCGGACCGGCGGCCCTCGGCCCTGCCGGCGCGTCGCCACCGGACGAGGAGCCGATTCGGCAAGGGGTCCGCCACGACCACCTCGATCTCCGGTCGCGCGACGACGCCTGCGCCGTCGTCGGACCCACCAGTCCCAACGTGATCGCGCCGCCCCAGCTGCATCGATCACGACCGTAGTCACGATCACCCGGACGTGCGAGCGCGACCACGTCGGGTCTCAACCCGGCCGGAGGTTCCCGCCGTCGGCGACGAGCTCGATCCGACGCGGTCCGTCGGTGTCGTCGACCCAGACGACGAGGACCGGTGCACGGCGATGGGGGTCCCATTCGATCGCCGAGAACGAGCGCTCGAGGATGCCGGCACCGGAGTTCGCGTACCGGGTCGGTCGTCCGTCGGTGTCGACGGGTCGCACCATCGGCAGGTGGGTGTGGCCGAACAACAGCCACGGCCATCCGCCCTCCGGTGCGGTCCGTCGCAGCTCGCCGAAGAGCCGCTCCTCGTCGAGCGAGTCGAAGCGTCGATTGCCGCCGAAGCGCGGGTCGAGGGTGATCAGCCGGTTGCGGGCCCGTCCGCCGAGCAACCGACCGAGCGCCTCTTCGTCGGGTAGGCCGTCGAAGGTCCCGCGGAGTCCCGGCAGGTCGTCGAACGCGGTGGCGAGCCACGTGATCGCCTGGCCGAGGAACGCCATGCCGGGTCCGTTCCACGCGTCGGTCAGGTGTCCGTGGGCGACGAAGGCATCGATGCCGTCGAGGCCCGCACCGTCGGCGCCGTCGGGCTGTGCGAGCGCCTCGGGCCGGGTCAGCAGGATCGTGTCGACGACGTCGCTGCCGGGGAGGTGTGTCCGAAGGTGGTCGACGAGCTGGTCGTCGGTGAACACGTCGTCGTGGTTGCCCATCGTGCGGTGATAGCGACCGTCGACGACGAAGCCGTCGCGCAGGACGTCGTAGGTCGCGATGTTGTTCTCGACGATCCGGTCGAGGTGCATCCGCAGGAGTTCGCGGCGTGCCTCGTCCGCGAGCCGTCCCCCGACGGCGTCGACGAGCCGGTTGAGGTCGTACACCGCACCCCAGGTCGATCCGCCGACCATCCAGAAGTCCTCGACGTCGCCGTTCTCGATCAGGTGCCAGCCTTCGTCCGCGTACCGTTCGAGCACCCGGGGGTACAACGACTTGGTGCCCTGGCGGGCGGGCCAGTCGAGGCGGCCGGGGATGCAGCGGTGGAGGTCCGAGGTGATGAGGATCCGTTCGTTCGACGCCAACCGGGACCGACGCGGCGACGGCAGGACGGGCGGCTCACCGGATGCCAGCGAACGGAGGTGCTCGGGGAAGTGTCGGATGCGCTCCAGCGTGACGCGTTGCCTCCGCTGGGACGCCACCGCCATCGCCGGGACGCTGAGCGGCGCACCGAACAGCGTCACGGCGGCTTTGCACGCCGCCCAGCTCGACGCCACGACCCCGGCGGCGGGGGTGCAGACAGTGTTCGTCGGAGCGTCGTGCACGCCGCGGTGGAAGGAGGGATCGGGATCGGCCAAGCCACCAGCTTGCCATCGCGTCGCCGGGACTCCTGACCGTCGCCTCGGCCTACGATCCGGGGCGGCGCAGGGGGATCCGCACGGCGTCGGACGAACGAGGTGAGAAATGAGCGCGTTGCAGGGTGAGCCGATGCCGTCGGTGATCGATGCCACGACGGCGATCCGCGAGGGGAGGCTGGGCTCGCTCGAGCTCGTCGAGGAGTGCCTGGCCCGGATCGGGGCGCACGACCGGATCCTGAACTCGTTCGTCCACGTCGACGCCGACGGTGCGCGGCGCGCGGCCGAAGCGGTGGACGCCCGGGTCGCCGCCGGCGAGGGTGAGCTCCTCGGTCCTCTGGCCGGTGTGCCCTTCGGGG
>CAYSCB010000154.1:0-7274 GCA_964429335.1 uncultured Aquihabitans sp. | reverse complement strand
CCACAGCAGGTTCGAAGCCCACCAACCCCGGACCCACCGAACCCGACGACCGACCCGACCCGTCCACGACTCCGCCGCCCCCGGTCACGTCTTCCCCAGCGAAAGAACTCATGTTCGCCACCCTACGAAGGGGGTATGACACTCCACCCGAGCACCTGAGAATGTCCTCAGGAAACGGCCGGGTCAGGTGGAGTCCCGATGGTCCTGGCGACATTGCATCGGTGCGCCCGTGTGGCGATCACCACGGGGATCACCTCCTGCCCGAGTTCGGTAGGGGTCAGGGCGGTAGGGGTCAGGTGACGGTCACAGCGGTCGCGACGATGCCGATCTGGCGGTAGGCCTGCACCTCGCCGGGCAGGTCGAACGTGGACGTCACCGCTGGAGCGCCGGCCCAGCCACCGAGCTCCAACCGGAACGCGCCGGGTTCGCAAACGAAGTCGAACGTGTCATCGAAGTAGGCGAGCCGTGACGGGTGCAGGGTGAAGGTGACGCGGCAGGACCCACCCGCGCGGAGCGGCGTCCGGGCGAATCCGACGAGCTGGCGGTCGGGTCGGGCGACCGAAGCCGACTCGTCGTGGACGAACAACGGGACGACCTCGACGCCGTCGCGGTCACCCGTGTTGGTCACGGTGACACCCACGATCGTCGGCTCCGACGTCGAGCCGAGTGCGACATCCAGGTCCGAGTAGGAGAACGTCGTCGTCGACAACCCGAAGCCGAACGGGTGCAGCGGCGCTGCCGGTGAGTCCGTGTAGTCGCCCCAGAAGGCGCTCGCTCCGCCGCCGGCGCGGTGGTTGTAGTGGACGGGGAGCTGGCCGACGTGACGGGGGAGGCTGACCGGCAGCCGTCCCGAAGGTGCCACGACCCCGAGCAGCACGTCCGCGATCGCGGCGCCGCCCTCCTGGCCGGGCACCCACGCGAGCAGCGTCGCGGCGCTCAGCTCCTCGACCCGACCGAGGGTGTGCACCCGTCCCGACACGACGACGGTGACGACCGGTGTTCCGGTCGCTGCCACCGCCTCCAGCAGCTCCTCCTGCACACTGGTCAGGTCGAGGTCGACCGCGTCCCGGGCCTCGCCGACCGTCGCGGAGGGGACCAGCCCCGACCGGCCGCCGACGAAGCAGACGACGAGATCCGCACGGGCCGCAGCGCCGACGGCCGCGTCGAACCCGGACCGGTCAGAGCCGTCGACCGCGCAGCCGGGTTCGTGCACGACGTCGACGCCGGTCCCGTCGAGCGCGGCGCGCAGCCCGGCGAGCGGCGTCACCGACGCAGGGAAGTGCGGACCCGGGGCGAACGCACCGCCCGCCTGCGGGAGCAGATCGACGCCGGTCCCCGACGGGTCGTAGATGATCTCCAGGTGCGCCGGGTAGTGGTAGTCGCCCTGCAGCAGGCGGACGTCATCCGCGGCTGGTCCGATCACTGCGACGGTTCCGACGACATCAGGGTCGAGCGGGACCGTGCCGTCGTTGTCGAGCAGGACGATCGACTCCGCAGCGGCCCGCCGCGCGAGTGCTCGACCGCCGGGAGTGCTGAACACCGCCGGTGCCGCGTCGGAGTCGACGAACGGGTCGTCGAACAGGCCGAGGCTCACCTTCTGGGCGAGCACCCGTCGGACCGCGGCGTCGACGATCTCCATCGGGACGATCCCGTCCTCGACGAGCGGTCCGAGCTCCGCGTAGCAGTCGAGGGCGGGGAGCTCGACGTCCATGCCGGCGAGCAACGCCTTGGCGGCCGCGACCCCCTTCGTCGGTGCGACGCGGTGGAACGTGCGCAGCAGGTCCACAGCGAAGTAGTCCGCGACGAACGTCCCGGTGAACTCGAGCTCGCCGCGCAGCAGCTCGATCCCGATCAGCGTGGATGCCGCGCACGGCAGTCCGTCGACCGACGAGTACGAGTTCATCACCGAGCTCAGCCCGGCGTCTCGGATCGCAGCGGCGAACGGCTCGGCGAACACCTCGCGCAGCTCCCGTGACCCGAGCTGCACCGGTCCGTGGTTGCGGCCGCCTTCGGGTAGGCCGTAGCCGAGGAAGTGCTTGCCGGTCGCGATGACCCCGTCACGGGCACGGGGTTCCAGCTCGCCCTCGCCGTTGTCGACGCTGTCGGGGTCGACGGCCTGCAGCCCACGGACGTATGCGGTGCCGAGCTCGCCGGCGAGCACCGGGTCCTCGCCGTAGGTCTCCTCGACGCGTCCCCAGCGCGGGTCACGCGCGATGTCGAGCACCGGGGCGAGGCTCTGGCGGGCGCCGACGGCGACCATCTCCCGACGGATGTGATCCGCGATGTCGCCGATCAGGTCGCGGTCCCAGGTCGCTGCGAGGCCGATGGCCTGCGGGAACTGCACGGCGTCGCGGGCGCAGAACCCGGCGACGGACTCCTCGTGGATGATCGCCGGGATCCCCAACCGGGTCCGGGTCACCAGGAACTCCTGGATCTCGTTCGCGAAGACGGCGAGACCCTGCGGGCGCAGTCCGGTCGACGCTGCGATCCGCGTGACGTGTCCGGTGCCGCCGGCGAGCAGACGCTCAGCGGCCGCCTGCGAGAAGCCGTCGTCATCGACGAGCTGCGTCGACCAGACGCAGCCGAGCTGAGCGAGCTTCTCGCCGAGCGTCATGTCGGCGATGAGGGCGTCGATGTCGATCATGGATGTCGAGCATGGCAGGCGGACCGCTACGGTGCGCGGCCATGGCCGACGTCACGATCTTCCACAACCCGAACTGCAGCACCTCCAAGTTCGCGATCGGGGTTGCCTCGGATCTGGGTGTGGAGGTCGACGAGCGGCGCTACCTGCTCAAGGCGCAGCGGCCGACACGTGACGAGATCGTGGGGCTTCTCGACATGCTGGAGGACCCGGCGACCGACCTCGTGCGACGGGACGCCAACTTCAAGAAGCTCGGCCTGACCGATGCCGACGTCGCCACGGACGATCAGGTCGCCGACGTCCTCGCCGAGCATCCGGAGCTCCTGCAGCGACCGGTGCTCGTCAAGGACGGCCGTGCCATCATCGGCCGGCCCAAGGATCGCGTGGCGCCGTTCCTCGCCGACTGATCGGACCCATCAGCCGAACACGATGTCAGCTGAACACGATGTCGATCAGCGGTGAGACGCAGTCGGCTCCGATCGTCGCCGGGTCGTCGTCGCTGAACACGGCACGGACGAACCCCACCAGCAGCTGGCCCACCATCAGGTGCCCGACCGCCTCAGGGTCCGTCACCTCGGGGAGGAACTGCCGGATCCAACCCGTCGCTGCGGGTCCGATCAGGTCGAGCAGCTCTCGGCCGACCGGCAGGACCGCGGGTTCGCCGTGGGTGCCTTCGCCGAGGACCAACCGCCAGATGGCCTGCTCATCGAGGGCGCCGTTCCAGACGTGCAGGAACAGCGCTCTGAGCCGCTCCGCTGGTGGCGAGGACGGGTCGATCGGGAACGGCTCGACCATCCGCGTCCCGTACTGGCGTTCCGCCACGACCGCCGCGAGCAGGGCGTCCTTCGACTCGAAGTAGTGGTAGATCGCCGCGACCTGGAGGTCGCACGCGGCTGCGAGCTGTCGCATGCTCGTGCCCTTCGCCCCGCGCTCGGACATCAACCGCAGCGCGGTGTCCAGGATGTGGTCCCGCTGGTTCGGGCGCGTCGCCACGCCGTTGGGACTGATCAATGGGCGACCGGGCAGGCCGAGGCGTCGAACGTCGCGGGGATGTCCTCGAGCGCGATCACGAGGGAGGACTCGCCGCGGCCGGGGACGACGCCGTCGGGCACGCTGATGTCGGGGATGCGGTTGAGCAGCTCCTGGAACACCAGCTTGACCTCCGCCTTCGCCAGGTTGGAGCCCAGGCAGAAGTGCTCGCCGATGCCGAACGCCAGGTGCGGATTCGCCTCACGGGTGAGGTCGAGCTCGTCAGGTCGGTCGAACACGGCGGCGTCGCGGTTGGCCGAGGCGTACAGCATGAGGACGCGGTCGCCCTCTTCGAGCTTGGTGCCGTTGTAGTCGTGGTCGCGCGTGACGGTGCGGATGAATCCGAGCACCGGGGTGACGTAGCGGATGATCTCGTCGATCGCGCGGTCCATGAACTCGTCGTCCCAGAGGTTGTCGATCATCAGCTGCTTCTGGTCCGGGAAGCGGGACAACGCGACCAGACCGCCGGAGATCGCGTTGCGGGTGGTCTCGTTTCCGGCGACGAGCAGCACCGTGAGGAACGCGAGCAGCTCGTCGTCGTTCAGCCCCGTGAAGTTGTCGCGCCCCTCGAGCTCCTCGCGGGTGACGCCCTGGTAGGCCTTCTCGTGCTCGCGGGCGAGACCGCCCTCGTCGAAGGCCTGGGTGAGCACCGAGATGATGTCGTCGGTCGGATCCTCGCGTCGTTCGGCGATGAGGCCGATCAGCATCGTGGCATACTCGCCGAAGGCCTCCGCCGCAGCGATCAGCTTGGGATCGTCGGCCTCGATGTGACCGTCGCCGGCCATCATGTCGTCGGACCACTTGTACATCGCGAACCGCTGTGACGGGTCGAGTCCGAGCAGCTCGCAGATGATGATGAGCGGGACGTGGATGGCGAAGTCCTCGACGAAGTCGATCCTCGCCTGACCGCCGTCCGCGCCGGCGTCGGCCGCCTGCGCGGCGACCTTGTCGAGCATCGCGTCGATCGTCTCGTTCGCGAGCTCCCGGATGTGGGGGAGCATCTCGCGGACCCGCCGTGGGGTGAAGCCCTGGTTGATCAGGCGACGCTGGCGGATGTGCTCCTCGCCGTCGAGGGTGATGATCGACATGTCGCCGGCGATGACGGGACGCACGCCGTACCGGCAGCAGTACATCTCCGAGTCGCGACTCACGTTGAACACGTCCTCGTGACGGGCCGCGATGTAGAGGTCGTTGCGGTCGTCGTGGTGCAGGCCGGGTTGTTCGCGCAACCAGGCATACAGGTCCCAGGCATCGTCGAACGTATGGGGGTCGCAGAAGTCGGTCCCCGAGTGGTCGTACCCGGCGGCGGTGGAGGTGTCCTCGATCGTCGTCATCGTCGTGAAGCTAACCGGTGACCGAACGATCGTTCAAAGACGGTGCGGTCCGCTGGTCGTGCACGGCGGCGGGTCTACTCTGCGCCTCGATCAGGACCGGGGTGCCGGCCGGGTCCCAGGAGGGCGCCATGGCCGTCGATCGGCCCCGGGTCGACCAACGGAGCCTGACGAGAGCGCTCGGCCTCGGCGCCATCGTCGGACTCATCTACTGCTCGGTCTCCGGAGGCCCCTACGGGCTCGAGGGGGTGATCGGCGAGAGCGGCGCCGGCATGGGCCTGCTCCTGATCCTGGTGACGCCGTTCATCGTCGGCCTGCCGACGGCTCTGCTGACCGCGGAGCTCGGAACGGCGATGCCGGTGGAAGGTGGCTACTACCACTGGGTCAAGACCGGGATGGGGCCGTTCGCCGGGTTCCTGGAAGGTTGGTGGAACTGGGTCTGTCGCCTGGGTCGACCTGGCCGTGTACCCCGTGCTGTTCGTCGCGTACGCGGCCTACTTCCTGCCGGAGCAGCTCGGTGAGGGGTCATCGCCGTTCGTCCGTTGGCTCGTGGCGCTCGCGGTGATCTGGCTCTTCGGCCTGGCGAACGTCCGTGGCACCAAGCTCGTCGGTGACTCGTCCGAGGCGTTCACCTACATCCTGATCGCACCGTTCGTGCTCCTCAGCGTGGTCGGCATCGTGAAGCTGGTGATCGACGGCGGATCGAACCCGCTCCATCCGTTCACCAACCCGGGCCAGGGGTTCGGGCCGGCGTTCGGTGCGGGCCTGTGGATCGTGATGTGGAACTACAGCGGCTTCGACGGGATCTCGACCGTCGCCGAGGAGATCGACGACCCGCAGCGGAACATCCCGCGGTCGCTCGCGATCTCGATCCCGTTGATGACCGTCGTCTACCTCGTGCCCGTCGTGGTGATCCTCGCCCTCGTCGGCACGACGAGGATCCCGTGGAAGGAAGGGGCGTTCACCGACTTCGCGGATGTCATCGGCGGTGCCTGGCTCGGGTGGATCGTCGCGGCGGTGGCGTTGGTGTCGGCGGTGTCGCTGTTCTCGTCGTGGCTGCTGTCCTACAGCCGACTCCCGTTCGCTCTCGCTGACGACGGGTACCTGCCGCGTTCGTTGGCCCGCATCCACCCGAGGTGGCACACGCCGTGGACGTCGATCGTCCTGTCGTGTGTGATCTGCAGCATCTTCGCCTGGGGCGGGTTCGAGAGCCTGATCGTCATCGACGTGGTGCTCACAGATGCGGCGCTGCTGCTCGAGTTCGTCGCGCTCGTGATGCTCCGGTACCGCCATCCCGGGGTGCACCGGCCGTACCGGATCCCCGGTGGCTGGCCGGTGCTGATCGTCGTCGCTGTCGTGCCGAACCTCGTGTTCGTGGTGGGGCTGTGGTACCTCGTCGAGGAGGAGGGGTTCGTGCGCGGGATCGGCTGGTCGGTGGTCGCGCTCCTGACCGGCGTGGTCGTCTATCCCGTCGCGAAGTGGGCAAAGGGTCGCAACGGCCGGGACCGCACGTGGTTCGTCCGTGATGGCGTGATGGTCTGCAACGACGGCCGCCACATCGGACCCGACGGCGTGAACGAGCGCCTGACCGAGGAGTTCTGACCCCTCGCTCTCCCCCCCCCTTCTTTCCCGTTCTGTTCTGCAGAACACAACGAATCCGTTGTGTTCTGCAGAACAGAACGGGATTGGGGTGGGAGTGGATCAGGCGCCGGCGCGCTCGTTCAGCTCGTTCAGGCGACCGGTGGCGTCGAGGTACTCCTCAACCATGCCGAGGACGACGTCGGCCGAGCGACGGACCTTGTTCATCTGGCCGACGACCTGACCGACGGGGTTGAAGTTCACGTCCTTGGCCTGCTCCGGGTAGGCGTGGCCGCGGGCGACAGCGTCGCCGGTGACCATGAACTGCAGCGGCATGCCGAGCGGCTGGGGGTTCTCGGGGTTCTCCCAGGCGTCGGTCCAGTCGTTGCGCAGCATGCGGCACGGCTTGCCGGTCCACGAACGGGACCGCACGGTGTCGCGGCTCGTGGCGTCGATGTAGCTCTGCATCTGCGCCGGCGGGATGTCGGCTTCCTCGACGGTCAACCACAGCGACCCGGTCCACACGCCCTCGGCGCCCATCGCCAGTGCGGCGGCCATCTGGCGGCCGTTGCCGATGCCGCCGGCTGCCAGCACCGGGGTCGGCGCAACCGCGTCGATCACCTGCGGCCACAGCACCAGGGAGGCGACGTCGCCGGTGTGGCCGCCGCCCTCGGTGCCCTGGGCGATGATGATGT
>CAYSCB010000153.1:0-7276 GCA_964429335.1 uncultured Aquihabitans sp. | reverse complement strand
CGAACACCTCGCCGTGCTGAAAGGGGCTCATCGTGCCGGGATCGACGTTGATGTAGGGGTCGAGCTTCTGCAGCGTGACCCGCAGCCCCCTCGCCTTCAACAGCCGGCCGAGGGAGGAAGCCGTGAGGCCCTTGCCGAGGCTGGATGCGACGCCACCGGTCACGAAGATGTGCTTGGCCACAACTGCTCCTGGGTCGTTTGACGGAGGCTAGCCGACGTCGAACACCTCCCCGTGGAGCCGAACGTCGTCACGGCGCGTCGCGGACCTCTCTGAGCGAGCCGAGGCGGTCGAGCCAGCGGAGCGGAGCGACGGAGTCGATCACCCGACTGAACGACACGATCTCGCTGAGCAGGTTCAACGCCGCGACCACGGCCAGAAGGACCCAACGGGAGATCGAACCGGCGAAGGCCGACAGGGCTGCGATCCCGCACATCGAACCGAGCACGTTCGCCCCGACGTCGCCGAGCATCGCCCGCTCCCGGAGATCGGGGACGATCAGGCCGAGACCGGCACCGATGGCAACGCCGGGCAGGAACAACGCGGGGTCCCAGGCGAGCACGGCCAGGACGACGAAGCTCACCGTAGTGACCTTCGTCACCCGACCCGGGGCGCGATCGAACAGGTTGCCGAGATTCGCGCAGAGCGCGATCGTCGCACCGTCGCGAAGGAGCGCGACCGGGGTTCCGGTCCCATCCCGCATCGACGCCACCGTGAGCACCCCGACCGCTGCGCCACCGAGGAGCTTGATCATCCCGCTGCTCAGGACGCCGTGTCGCATCGAGGCGAGGTGGCCCCGGAACCCGCCCGACTGCCCCTCGCCGGCGACGTCGTCGACGAGACCGAGCAGACCGAAGCCCAACGACGCAGCGAGGGTGGTTGCGACGAGCTGCTCGACGTGAGCGGTCGTGCCCCCACCGGCGACGAAGACACGGGCTGACGCTGAGACGAACAGCACCGTCAGCGGCACCAGCGCCCCGATGCCGGTGACCAGCGGCGCACCCCGGTAGTTCGTCCTGCGCAACGCCTCGACGTCGAAGCTGGTGGCGGCAGTCGCCCAGCAGAGCGCTCCCACGAGCGCACCGACCAGCAGGCCCAGCAGCGTCGAGATCACCCCGGCGCACCTCCGTCGACGAGACCGGTCACCACATCGGCCGCGGCCACCGCCGGGTCCGCGGCGAGAGGATCGTCGCGTCGGTCGCTGCCGACGGGTCCATCGAAGCCGAGGACAAGGTACGCCGTGTATGGCAACGCGACCGTGAGCATCAGCGCGGGGATCGAGACTCCGGAGTCGTTCACCGCCCAGGCGACGGTGCCGAGGACGAGACCCGACACGCCGAAGGCACGGAACCCCACGTGGTCCTCGTTGAGGCGGCGCATCAGCCCGTTGGGACGCCACGTGAGGTACGCGACGAACAGCAGCGCGACCGGGATCACCAGCGTCCAGACCGTCGAGGTGAGGATGCTCATGTTCGCTTCCAGCTTGCGCTGCAGGATGATGGCCCCATCACCGTCCATGAGCTTCTGGGCGAAGCGGCCGAGATGCGTCCGATCCCCGACGGGACGTGCGAGATCCACCGCAGCGAACAAGGCGAGCACTCCGAGCGTGCATGCAGCGATCAGGCCGACGGCACGGAGTCGGATGCGCTTGCCGAGCAGGAGCAGGAGGCACACGGCGAACGCCGGGATCGTCGAGATGACGCCACCGACGTCGGAGCCCCACTCCGGAGCGCCGTCGAGCGCGATGACGACCAGGAACAGCGACGACGCCGCGAGCGCGCGCCCGAGGTCACCGGCGTCGGGACGACGGCGACCCCAGATCTCCCAGCCACCGGTCACAACGACGAGCGCGCTGATCGTCAGGATCGAGAAGGCCTGGTTGCCGTAGCCGGCGAAGCGACCCGCCACGATCGGCGAGTAGCCGAAGGGCGTGTTGAGCTGCAGGTTGCCGCCGGTGACGATGTCGACGCCGAGCACCACGATCGCGACCAGGCACAGCAGCACCGGCGGTGCGACCGGGTCCCAGCGCTCGACGGTCAGGGCCAACGCCGCGAACAGCATCGACGCCGCTGCAACCGTCAACGCGTAGGTCGGGCCGACGAACCTGCCGTAGGGCAGCAGACCGGAGAGGTACATGGCGGACGGCGCAGCCATGAGGGAGAGCGACCACCACCGCAGCACGCCGCTCCATCCACGGTACGAGCGTGCCACCGCCCACATGACGGCGAGGAGGAGCAGGACGAGCACCACGATGAACGCCACCGTGATCGGGCCGGTGACCTCGTCGCGGTACAGCGACCGCTCGCTGTCCCGGATCATCGTTCCGATACGAGCAGCTGACGACATGCCGCTCGCCACCGACGTGATGCGCGTGTCGTTCATCGTCGCGGGTGGGGTGATCCCCCATCGGTCCAGGATGGTGGGCGCGATGTCCGTCAGGGTGACGAAGCCGTCACGGCGAGTCGTCGCCGAGCGCGCCCAGCCGGGAACGGTTCCGGGACCGCGCATGCCGAACACCGTGAGCTGCTCCGCTTCGAGCGGTGCCGTCGGCGACACGACGATGACGAGATCTCGTTCGAGGTCGACCGTGTCGAGGATCCGGCGCAGCGCCACGTCGGAGCGGCGCAGCGCGGCGGCGAACTGGCGGTCCCCTTCGGCCAGGGTGCTCTCGACCCGGGCCTGCTCCGCGCGCTCGAGGTCCGACATCTCGACGATCTGCACCGCCGCGGTGTCCCAGCCACGCCGAACGGAAGCGACCATGGCGTCGACGTCGGCGCGAACCCCGAACGGCGCCATCGGATCGGCCACGAGCAGCGAGTCCGAGACGTCACCGACGGCGACCTGGCCGTCACGGCGCATCCCGGCGAGAGCGACCTCGCGCTGGGGGATGTCGGCAGCTCCTCCGCGGTCGGCGTTCCCGACGACGCCGACCGAGCGCCTCGAGCCGGCCAGCGCGCTGGCGAACGACCCCGGCACGGCTCCGTAGAGGAGCTCTTCGTTGCGGGCGATCTGCGCTGCGATCGAGAGCGCAACGACCTCACCGGTCGGGCGGATCCCGGTCCTGCGCCGGTACACGTCGACTGCTGGACCGTTCGGCGTCGGATCCGACACGCCCGCCGCGTCACCAGGCATCGATGCGAACAGCGAGCTGGCTCGGTTGCCGGCGCCGATCGTCAGATAGGCGTCAGCACTCGCGGTCTGTGGGCCGACGGTCCTGGTGCTCATCGACGCGACCGAGGCACCGCGGAGGAAACGCAGGAGGTTGCGGGGTCGCTGTGAGCTCACCTCGGACCATGTCAGCCTCGGGACCGACACGATCAGGACCCGACGGGGCTCGTAGCGTTCCGCAGCGGGAGCGGATCCTGCGACCGGCGCGACCGCGAGGATCACCGTCAGGACGACCGCGAACGTCGCGGACCTGTATCGATGCAGCATCAGCGTCGTCTCCTCCTCGTCGAGAGCAGCTCCTCGTAGACGGCGGCCACCTCGCCGCAGAGGATCCCGGGTTCGAAGCGTGTCGCGGAGCGCTGCGCCGCGAGACGTCCGGCACGGCGGCGGAGCTCCTGGTCCGACAGCAACCGGATGAGCGCGGCAGCGAGCGACGGAGCGTCACCGACAGGAACGACGGTTCCTGCGGCGTCGTCACCGAGCAGGTCCGTCGCGAGTCCGACGTCGGTGCTGACCACGGGGATCCCGAGCTGCATCGCCTCGGCCAACACCAGAGGGATCGCCTCCCAGACCGAGCTGATGGCGAGAAGATCGGCCGCTGCGATCCAGTCGACGGCGTGGGCGTCGAAACCCACGAGCTCCACCGTGGAGTCGATCCCGAGCGTGCGCGACAGAGCCTCCAGGGAGGAGCGGTCAGGGCCCTCACCCACCACAGCGAGCCGCGCGTCGGGCACGGCCGCCACGACGGTGTCCCACGCTCGCAGCAGCGTCGGCAGATCCTTCTGCGGATGGAGGCGCGCCACGCAGACCACGACCGGAGTGTCGTCGCTGACGTGCAACCGGGCGCGGATGTCGCTGCGTCGACGCTCCGGCGCCGGCGGCGGTGAGGCAGGGACGATCACCCGCACGCGCGCCGGATCGACGACGCCGCGCAGTCCCTCGGCGATGGCTGTCGTCGGAGCGATCACCCGGTCGGCACGCCGCAGCACCTCGCGTTCGAGACGTCGCCGGAGCGCTGCAGATCCGTCGAGAACGACGTTGTGCACGGTCACGACCACGGGTCGAACCGGATGACCGCCGACGCAGGTCCACGCTGCCTTCAGACCGTGCGCGTGCAGCACGTCGGCACCGCTGCGCCATCGACGGAGCTGGCGACGGGCGCGCAGCAAGGCAGGCACCGACAACCCGGCCGGCACGTCGACGACACCGGCCTGGGGACCGAGCGAACCCAGCACCTCCGGCGGACCGAGGACCGGTGCGTCGAGTCCTGCAGCGCGGAGCCCAGCCGCGAGCGTCGCGACGTGGACCCGGATCCCTCCGGTGGACGGACCGAGCACCTGCACCGCTTCGATCACCGTGGTTCGACTCCCACACCGCCGGGGTCACCGCCCAATGAACGCAGCGTCTGGATCGGAGTCGGCCCACCGAGCAATCGCAGGACGACGAGGAGCAGGCCGCCGAGAGCAGCGGCGCCGAGGACGCTCACGACCAGGCCACCGACGACACCCTCGATCGGGATGCGGTGGACGACGGCGGCAACGACGACGGATGCGGCGAGGGTGGCGACCACCGCTCGCAGGAGTGGCATCCCGACGCCGTCGATCCGTGCGCCGGCGTGGTGCACCCGACCCCTGACCGAGACAGCGAGCGCCGCAGCTCCCACCAGCTGCGCGAGTCCGTAGCCCACTCCGACGACTGTGATCCGGTCCGCGTCAGCGGCGAAGCGGACCAGCGTCGTCATGCTGAGTACCCCGATCACCGTGACAGCGAGGTTCACCAGCGTCGGGGTCCTCGTGTCCTGGTAGGCGTACGCGACCCGCGTGAGCGCCAGCATCAGCGCGAACCCCGGGACGCCGACGGCGAACCCCCCGATCGCGCCGGCGATCTCGCTGACCCGTTGCGCCGCGTGGCCGAGTGCCAGCACGTGCGCCAACGGCACGGCGAGCGACACGAGCACACCGACTGATGCAGTGGTGAGAAGCCCCACCGACCGGGTGATCCGGGCGACCTCGTCGCCGAGCTCCCCCCACCGCTGCTTGCGCACGGAGCGGGCCAGATCCGGGAACGCCGTCGTGAACATCGGCACGGCGAAGAGCGACACCGGCAACATGAAGAGCACGTAGGCGAGCTGGTAGACCACCACTCCACCTTCGATCGCGTTCGCGAAGTACAGCACCGCGACGAGCAGCACCTGCGAGGACGCCAGGAAGCCCGCTGCCCATGCCCCCTGTCGCGCCAACCGCCCCAGCACCGGGTCCCGGAACCTGAACGACGGCACCAGACGGAACCCCTGACGCCACACCGCAACGACGGGTACCGCACAGAAGGCGACGACCCCGAGGAGGGTTCCGAGGGCAAGCACCAGCTTCTCGGAGATCGACAGGTCGAGCGAGGGCGCCTGGCCGTGACGGAGAGCACCGAAGGTGAGGTACGTGGCGATGACCACGACGTTGTTGACCGTCGGGGCGAACACCGGTTGCCAGAAGTGCCCGGTGGCGTTCAGGACCGCAGAGGCGACCATGCTCGCCGCATAGAAGAAGAGCTGGGGCAGGAAGAACCAGAGGAAGAACGTCCCGAGCTGCACCTCGGCGGCACGTACGGCTGCGTCGTCGACGCCTGACACCAACATGCCCATGATCCAGGACCCCGCGACCAGACCAGCAGCGACGACCGCCGCCAGCAGGGCGAGCATCGCCCCGACGATGACCCCGGCAGTGCGCTCGGCCCCTTCCTTCGAGTGGTCGACCGCGTCCACCATGATCGGTATGAGCACGGACTGCAGGACCCCGGCGGCGAACAGCTCGAACAGGATGTTCGGGATCGTGTTGGCGCTCTCGTAGGTGTTGCCGAGGTAGGTGGTTCCGAGCACTGCCGCGACGACGATCAGGCGGACGAACCCGGTGGCGCGACTCACCACGGTGAACACCGCCATGACCCTCGCGTTGCGGTTCCGTCGGGCGACGACGCGGTCAGGACCGGCAGCCGACGTCGAGGCGTTCACCGCGTCGGCACCGTCGGGAAGGGAGCGGACGTCCCCTTGCCGGTGCCGCAGTGACCGACCCGACCGAGATCACGCTGTTCGACGATCGCATAGACGACTGCGATCCGCCCGAACGCCTCCTCGAGGTCGTCGACGGTGCTCACCTGCTCGGCGGTCTCCCCGCGGCGCATCGCCGTCAACGTCGCACCACGGGCCGGTTGACCCTCTGTCGTGGTCGTCACCTCGCCGGGTCCACGTGACGATCGAGCTTCTGCCACGATCATCGTGGCCGGGGCCTGCCGTCCCACCGACGCGACCAGCGGCTCGATCGCCGTTGCGGGATCGTCGTCGAGGCCGACGGCCAGGACGTACCGGTAGTCCGAACCGTCCGGGAAGCGGATCCCGGGCGCAGCGACGCCGTTCGCGACGTTCAGCATCCCCAGATCCACGAGCGCTTCGATGTATGCGCGAGCGGTGATCTCATCGGTCGGTGGCGAGATGGTGGCCGAGGTTCCGGTGACCGTGGTCGTCGTGGTCGTGGTGGTCGTGACGATCGCATCCGGCGGACTCGCCGCGAGCAGGCCGAGCGCGATACCGAGGTCACCGGCGATGCGCGAGATGACCTCGGCGCCATCGCCCTTGATCCCGAGACGCTGGCGTGCTGCAGAGAGATCCGCCTTCGACGGCGCCAGGAACGAGGACTGGAGGGTGACCGATCCGGCGAGCCGGGCACCCGAGGCGGCGAGCGAGTCCCGCGTCGCGCCGAGGACGTCGTCGTCGACCGATTCGGTGTTGATGACCACGACGGTCGCGTCCACCAGTCGATCCGCGAGGGCGCGGCTGTCCGCAGCGGCGAGCGCCGCCGCCTGGTTGTCCGAGGATGCGAGCTTCGCCTTGGTGGCGTCCAGCTCGACACCACGCCGACGGTAGTTGTCCTCGAGAGCGTCGACGCGACCCCGGAGCGAATCGACGGTCGCACGATCGACGAAAGACGCACCCATCGCCACGCCGATGCCGAGCGCGAGGAACACCGCCACGAGGCTGATGAGGTGGAACCGGAAGTGGATCACGGCGAGATCGCCCTCACGCCGACCATGCCGGTGAGACGACCATGCCGGTGAGCAGCACCC
>CAYSCB010000152.1:0-7320 GCA_964429335.1 uncultured Aquihabitans sp. | reverse complement strand
ATCGCCGTGTCGATGTGGCGGTGGTAGGCGCTTCGCTGCTCGGGCGACATCGAACGGTCGAACGTCTGCGCGTTGAGCAGGTCCCACTCGATGGTCTCGTTCGTGGCGCCCGGAGCGAAGGAGCGGAAGCCGTCGACCAGACGCCGTGTGGCCAGGACGCTGCGTACGGCGGGTCCCTCGTCGGGGACGTTCCGAGCGGTCAGCTCGCCGGCGACCGCTCGACCGTTCGGCCACATGGACCCCGGCGGAACCGTCGACGGGTCGGCGGTGAGCGGACCGGTGGGATCGAACGCGGGCAGCAGCGCCTGCACCACGGCGGGCGGCGTCGACGCTGGGATGCTCACCGCCTCGGTCGGCGATGACGCGGCGCCTGATTCCGATGAGGAGAACCAGGTCGCCATCAGCGCGGTGACCACGTGGTTCGCCACGAGACCCGTCGGCGCTTCGGCAGTGAGCAGCTTCGTCACCGACGGGTCCGGGGCGGTCGCGGTCAGGTCCGAGGGTGACAAGGCCAGGGCGCGGGTCGTCGCGGTGGTCGGTGGAGCGGCACGGTCGGTCGCTCTGAGCCGATCGGCAGGGATGACGAGCCTGGTGACCGAGAGACCCTTGAGGAAGTCCAGGGACTGCGTCGTGACGGTCGGATCGCCGAGCCAGGTGTCGGTGATCGTCTCGGCCCCGAGCACGCTGCGGACGGTCTCGTCGCCGAGAGCGACCTGGCGCATGACCTCACCGTTGCCGTCGGTGGCGGCGAGGAGGCCGCCGGTGTCGATCGGGACGTACGGCATGCGGACGGTGGCGAACGCTCGGGTCGGTGCCTTCCACGCCTGCTGCAGCGTCTGCAACGTCCGTCGGTCCTCGGGGTCGGTGGAGCGGGCCAGCGCCCCGAGGAGGGTGGGTCGGACGCCGATGGCGAGGGGAGCCTGCGGCACCGCGCCGAGGAGCGAGGCGAGCGAGCTGAGCGACCGCCGGTCCTCAGCGGAGAGCTGTGGTTCGCCGGTCGGGGAGACGGCGGCCGCACCGTCGACGACGGTGTGCAGGAGCACCGACATCGACGTCGGTGCAGCCCCAGGCTGGTCAGGGCCCGGTAGGTGGTTGAGGAACACCGTCGTGGTGGCGAGCGTGGTGCCTGTCGGATCGACGAGGTCGACGGTCACCGGGTGGATCCCGGAGGATGGGAGCAGGACCCGGTCGTCGGGTTGGGAGCGGCTCGAGCGGACCGGGATGTCGAGGACCACGCCCACGAGCGGGTCGCCGAGCTCGGCGAGCGCGCGGGTCGTCGGGGTCTGCAACAGGTTCGGTGGCGATGCGCCGTCGAGCACCGCGTCGAGCGAGTCGCGCAGGGTCCCGCGAGGCGTGGGGCGGATCCGTTGGTGGATCGAGGTCCGGACGGTGGTGTCGGCGGGGACCTCGCCGACCACCCGCATCTCCACACGGAAGTCGCCGTCCGGCGGGACCCAGGGTGAGACGTTGGTGACCTCGATGCTCGTAGCGGTCGTCGCCGCGAGTGACTGCGTCGAGGTGTCCGCGGCGACAGCTGCGGTCGCGGCGACGGCTGCAGCGACGACGAGCCTGATCATCGACCAGAGGCACCGGGATCGCCCGGAGCGGTGGGGACCCGTCACGGGACCGGCCGACTGAGAACGACGAGGTCGGTCGCCGTCGGTGTGAAGCCGACCCGTTCGTACAGGTCGAGTGCGCGGATGTTCTCGGTCTGGGTGTTGACCAGGAGCCGCTGACAACGTCGCCGTGACGCCCAACGCAGGGCGTCGACCACCAGGGCACTCCCGACACCGCGACTGGCGGCGTCGGGATCGGTCGCGAGCCGCTGGAGGAAGCCTTGGCCCCTGCCCCGACCCGTGATCGCGTACCCGGTGACCCGTCCCTCGCACACAGCGACGCGGAAGCGGGTCACGGGTGTCGCTCCCTCCGCCTCGGACATCGCCGTGTGGTCGAGGCGCCAGAAGTCCGAGAAGGCGCGGCCATCGACGACGAGCACCGGTCCACGGTCGCGGCTGCGGGCGCGACGCAGGCGGGTGTTGGGAGCGAGCCGTGGGCGAGGAGGGTCGAGGTGCCGGAGGTCGTGGGCGAGCACCCGGAGACGGTCGTACTCCTCGAAACCGGCAGCGAGGAACGATCGGGCCTCCTCGGGGTGCAACGCAGAGGTGATCACCGAGGAGTACCCCGCTTCGGCGATCCGTCGGAGGCATCCGTGCAGACTCTCGGTCGACGGTTCGGACGGCGGCTGGCAGACGGCCAGGTACGCGACGCGGCTGTCCGCGTGCCACGGGCCGACGCGGAACCGGTCCTGCCCGACGCTCAGCAACTGACGGCTCGTCATCGTCCTGCGAGTACTCCTGAGGGACCCGTCTGCATCACCTGCACGGTCAACGGTTCGCCCGTGCCGGGGTCGGACGCGCTCGAGTGAAGGATAGGGCTGACGGGGCGACGACGTCGTTCACCGTGACACACGGTGAGCTCCCGGTCCGGTCTGTCGTGCCTGTCGCCGTGGGGTGTCGACGACGTGGACGCAAGTACGCTGTGGACGATGGCCGTCCTGTTCTCCACGGACGAGCGGTTCCGTGACCACGACACGGGGCCGTTCCATCCAGAGCGTGCGGCCCGTCTCGCAGCGGTGGAGGACGGGTTGCTGCTCGCCGGCGTCGATGACGCCGTGGAACGGATCGAGCCGAGGCCCGCGACCGACGAGGAGCTCCAGCGGGTGCACCCCGACGCCTTCGTGCGGGGGATCGAGCGGTTCTGCGAGAGCGGTCAGACCCACGTCGACGGCGACACGGTCGTCTCGGTGCAGTCGGCCCACCTCGCCCGGCTTGGTTCAGGAGCGGGCATCGACGCCATCGAGCGGATGCGGGCGGGTGAGGCCGACGCGGCCTTCATCGCTCCGAGACCCCCCGGACACCACGCGACGGCGACCCGGGCGATGGGGTTCTGCCTGTTCAACCACGCGGCGGTCGCCGCAGCCTCGCTCACAGCCGTCGGCGAGCGGGTTGCGATCGTGGACATCGACGCCCACCACGGCAACGGCACGCAGGACATCTTCTACCGGGATCCGGACGTCCTCTACGTGTCGTGGCACCAGCATCCGCTCTACCCGGGGACCGGGCTGGCGCGCGACGTGGGTGAGGGTCCGGGACTCGGCACCACGATCAACCTCCCGATGCCGCCCGCCGCCACCGGGGACCACTACCGCGGGTTGTTCGAGCAGATCGTCGTCCCGGCGATCGAGGCACACGGGACGACCTGGTTGATCATCTCGGCCGGCTTCGATGGACACCGCGACGATCCGCTCACCGACCTCGGTCTGACCTCCGCGGACTATGGGGACCTCGTGGCGGACGTGATCTCGACCGTGCCGGCCGGGCGTCGGATCGTGTTCCTCGAGGGGGGCTACGACCTCGAGGCCGTCACGAGGTCCACCGCGGCGACCGTCGCGGCGCTGTTCGGAGAGCGCCTCCACCCGGAGCGGCCGACGGCGGGTGGACCGGGTGGTGACGTCGTCGAACTCGTGACGGCCACGCGGGAGCGCATCGGTAACCTCCGGGCGTGATCCCGCCCCGCGCCCGTGAGCTGTTCGACGAGGTGCGACCCCTCGCGGACCTGTTCGCGTCGTCCGGTGCACGCCTCTACCTCGTCGGCGGCGTCGTGCGCGACCTGTTCGTCACCGGGACCGCTCCTGGCGACGGCGCGGCGTCCAGGATCGGTGAGGACATCGACCTCACCACCGACGCCGAGCCTGCCCGCATCAAGGCGATCATCGCTCCGCTCGCCGACGCGGTGTGGACCCAGGGTGAGCGCTTCGGGACGATCGGCTGCAAGGTGGGGGACCGGACCTTCGAGATCACCACCCACCGGGCCGAGGCCTACACGACGGAGAGCCGCAAGCCGCAGGTGCTCTACACGACCGATCTCGAGGTGGATCTGTCGCGCCGAGACTTCACGGTGAACGCGATGGCGCTCGACGTCACCGCAGACGCGCCGGAGCTGATCGACCCCTTCGGTGGGCTCGCCGACCTCGTCGCCGGCGTGCTGCGCACGCCGCTCGATCCGGAGGTGTCGTTCTCCGACGACCCGTTGAGGATGCTGCGCGCGGCGCGCTTCGTCGCCGGCTACGACCTCGCCCCGACCGACGACCTGATCGCGGCGGTGCGACGTGGCGTCGAGCGACTCGGGATCGTCAGCGCGGAACGCGTCCGGGACGAGCTGTGCAAGCTGGTGGTTCTGCCCGACCCGTCCGCCGGTCTGTGGTTCGTCCACGACACCGGCCTCGCGGATGTGTTCCTGCCGGAGCTGCCGGCCATGCGGCTGGAACAGGATCCGATCCACCGGCACAAGGATGTGCTCACCCACACGATCGCGGTCGTCGCGAAGTCACGACGTGAGCTGCGGGTCCGACTGGCGGCGTTGTTCCACGACGTCGGCAAGCCGAAGACCCGCTCGATCGGCGGCAAGGGCGTCTCGTTCCACCACCACGAGGTGGTCGGCGCACGGATGACACGGGACCGGATGAAGGCGCTGCGGTTCAGCAACGAGATGATCGACGACGTCACGCGCCTCGTGTACCTCCACCTCCGGTTCCACACCTATCAGATGGGCTGGAGCGATGCGGCGGTCCGGCGGTTCGTCCGGGACGCCGGACCGCTGCTGTCGGAGCTCATCGCCCTGACACGGGCGGACTGCACCACGCGGAACCGTCGACGCGCCGAGGCGCTCGACCGACGGATCGACGACCTCGAATTGCGGATCGAACGTCTCCAGGAATCCGAGGAGCTCGCGTCGATCCGCCCGGACCTCGATGGTCAGCAGGTCATGGCACACCTCGGCATCGCGCCGGGTCGGGAGGTCGGTCAGGCGTTGGAGCACCTGTTGGAGCTCCGACTGGAGCGAGGACCGCTGGAAGAGGCCGAGGCCTATGCCGAGCTCGACGCCTGGTGGGCGGCCCGGGCTGCTGCGCAGGCCTAGGCGGAACGGGATCGGTCAGATCCCGAGCTTGCGCGCCCGGACGACGAGCGTGGGTGGGACCCAGTCGACGAGCGTCGAGGTGTGGATGCCCGAGGCGTGCTCGAGCGGCTGCGGTTCGATCAGCGCGTCGACCTGGAAGTTCGAGCGGCTGAGGGTCGTGAACACGTCGCCGATCTGGTGGACGTGGGTGACGCCTTCGTCGCCACCCGAACGCCAGGCCACCGGCGACGTGCTCCACGCCGAACGCGTGAGGTACGGAGACGGCTGGGAGTCGTCGGGGTCCGCCTCGAGCATCGTCGCGAACGGGTGCGGGAGCGACAGCAGGAGCGGGGAACCGGGGGTGAGGACGCGGTGCACCTGACGGAAGACCCGTCCGAGGTCCTGCACGCCGGCGAGCGCGTAGACGGCGATCACGAGGTCCACGCTGTCGGCTCGGACGAAGGCGAGATCGGCGAGGTCGCTGTGGTGGAACTCGATGCGGACCTCGGCCAGCTCTGCTGCGGCGCGAGCCTGGGCGAGGCGGGTGGTGGACGCCTCGACGGCGGTCACCCGTGCTCCGCGGCGGGCGAGCGTCACCGATGCGGCGCCGGCCCCGCAGCCGAGGTCGAGGACGCGCCTGTCACGGACGGGACCGATGAGCCGTTCCAACGACGCGTCGTCGAGGTCGGGGCCGAGGCGGACGACGTCCCGGGCTCCTTCGGTGCCGTGCGGGAAGCTCGCGGGTGGTAGCCGGTGGGGTGCGGCATCCTCACGGACCAGCGCGGGACGCGCACCGAGGTTGCCCGCCGAGGGGTGGTGCGGTCGGCCGGACGCAGCAGCGGTGTTGCCCATCGCCGACAGTCTGGCGGAGCGACCCGACGGGATCGTGGACCTCGATCCTGCCGGGTGCGGCTGTAGCCTGGGACGCCGTGCCGTTCCTCGCACCGGAATCCGATGGACGCCCGGGGACAACACCGGGCTCGGTGGACTACCGGTTCGCCCGTCGGCGTCTCCTGCACCGCTACCGAGCGGGTGAGCTCGACCGCGCCGAGGTCTGCGATGCCCAGCACGAGTTGATGCGCGTCGGTCGCAACTGCTCCCAGCGCGCCCGCCACGACTGCCCCGTCTGTGGGGAGCACGAGCTGCGACTGGCTCGCTTCGTGTTCGGACCACGCATGCCGCCCGGCGGCCGTGTGGTTGCCAACCGGTCCGAGCTGGTGCGACTCGCAGAGCGGTTCTCCGGGCTGAGGTGCTACACGGTCGAGGTGTGCCTCGCCTGCCGTTGGAACCACCTCCTCGACATCACGCCGATCGGCGCCGGCGCCGAACAGGCGTGACCCGGCCGACGCTCTCAGGTCCCCGCTGACCCCACGCCGCCGTCCCGCGGCAGACTGTTGCGCCGTCGTCCCCGACGGCGGTTCATCCAATGGCATCGACCACCCGACAACCGTCCAGGCGGCGCTCCGAAGCTGCCGACGAGCCCCGACCCACCGACGAGCGCCGCCGACGGGGCTTCCTGTGGCGATGGCGTCGGCTGGCCTACGCCGTCGTGGTGCTCGCTGTGGTCGCGACCGGCGGTGTGTGGGTGGCGCTGAACACCGTCCAGCTCCCGCCGGCGAAGCGGACGGTCGAGACGTCCTTCGTGTGCGCCATCGACGTCCCCGCCGGCCAGTGCGGGTTCGACAGCGCCATGGCCCGGCTGTCGAGCAACGAAGAACGCGTCCTGGTCA
Organism: uncultured Aquihabitans sp.; assembly: GCA_964429335.1. Taxonomy (GTDB): domain Bacteria; phylum Actinomycetota; class Acidimicrobiia; order Acidimicrobiales; family Microtrichaceae; genus Dermatobacter. The sequence continues at coordinate 634 of CAYSCB010000152.1, read as the reverse complement.
CCTACGACGACCTGCCTCCGGTTCTGGTCCAGGCGGTGCTGTCAGCTGAGGACCGGAGCTTCTTCGACCACAACGGGATCGACCCGGTCGGCATCGGACGAGCGCTCTTCCAGGACGTGTTCGGTGACAGCCGCTCCAGACAGGGTGGCTCCACGATCACCCAGCAGTACGTCAAGAGCGTGTACCTGAGCTCCGAGCGGACCTTCACGCGGAAGCTCAAGGAGGCGGTGCTCGCCATCAAGCTCGAACGCACCTTCGACAAGCGGGAGATCCTCACCCGCTACCTGAACGAGGTGTACTTCGGTCGGGGCGCGTACGGGGTGGAAGCGGCGTCGAGGGCGTACTTCGGCATCGGGGTGAAGGACCTCACGTTGGCGCAGGCCGCCTACCTGGCGGGGCTGATCCGTGCACCCGAACGGGCTGACGCCACGCGGGATCCCGACGAGGCGACCCGCCGTCGGCGGACCGTGCTGATCGCGATGGTCGAACAGCGCTACATCTCGACGGGTGATGCGAAGGCCGCCGATGCGTTGGCGTGGAAGCAGACCGACGCGGCGGCGAACGGGACGGCCCAGCAGGGCACGATCCTGCCACGCCCGGACGTGCGCTCCTACGTCGGCGAGCCCAAGTACAA
>CAYSCB010000151.1:0-7334 GCA_964429335.1 uncultured Aquihabitans sp. | reverse complement strand
CGGCTGGGGAGTCGGTCGGCTGGGGAGTCGGAGGAGAGGTCGAGGTCGCACATGTCAGCGAGCGGGAGCAGGAAGGCGATCCTCGCGGCGTTCGCGGCCAACCTCGCGATCGCGGTCGCGAAGTTCGTCGGGTTCGCCCTCACCGGGGCGTCCTCGATGCTCTCCGAGGGCATCCACTCCGTTGCCGACACCGGCAACCAGGGCCTGCTGCTGCTGGGCACACGTCGGGCGACGAAGGACCCCGACGAGGAGCACCCGTTCGGCTACGGACGTGAACGGTTCTTCTGGTCCTTCGTCGTCGCCGTCATCCTGTTCACGCTGGGATCGGTGTTCGCCATCTACGAGGGGATCCACAAGATCCGCCATCCCGAAGCGCTCGAGAACCCGATCGTCGCCGTCGTGATCCTCGGGGTCGCGATCGTCGCCGAGTCGATCTCGTTCCGCACCGCGGTGGCTGAGTCGCGACCCCTCCGGGGTGATGCCACCTGGTGGCAGTTCCTCCGCCGGTCGAAGATCCCCGAGTTGCCCGTGGTGCTGCTCGAGGACGCCGGTGCGCTCGTCGGTCTGGTCATCGCGCTCGGCGCCATCGGGCTGACGATCGTGACCGGCGACGCCGTCTTCGACGGTGTCGGGTCGGTGCTGATCGGTGCGCTGCTCGGCGTGATCGCCGTGTTCCTCTCCGTCGAGATGAAGAGCCTGCTCATCGGTGAGTCCGCGGGGGAGGCGGAGCGTCGTCAGATCGAGGCGGCGATCACCGACAGCCCGACGGTGGTCCGTCTGATCCACTGTCGCACCGAGCACATCGGTCCGGAGCAGATCCTCGTGGCCGCCAAGGTCGAGTTCGTCGTCGACCTGGGCGTCGCCGGACTCGCCGACGCGGTCGACGGCGTCGAGGCTCGCATCCGCGCTGCGGTGCCCGATGCCACGACGATCTACATCGAACCGGACCTGTACCGCGAACACGTGTCGGGCCGTTGAATCGCGGGTGTCGGCCCGGTCCGGACTACCGTTGCGACATGGGGATCCTCGCCGTGGTGAATCAGAAGGGCGGTGTCGGCAAGACGACCGTCGCTCTGGGTCTGGCCTCGGCCGCGATGGTCCGTGGCCGTCGGGTGCTCGTGGTCGACATGGACCCGCAGGCGAACGCGACGACCGGCCTCGGCGTGTTCGACGCGACGATCACCATCGACGAGGTGCTGGACCGTGACCGACCGGGGGCGGTGGCCGACGCCGTGCGACCCTCGGGTTGGGATCCGCCGGTGGGCCGGCCGCCGGACCTCGTCCCCAGCGCTCCGAGGCTCGCGCAGCGTGAGCACCAGCTCGCGACCGACCCGATCGGAGCGCAGGACCGTCTCCAGGTCGCGCTGGAGGGAGTGGCGCAGCGCTACGACGACGTGATCATCGACTGCCCGCCGTCGCTGGGCCTGCTGACGGTCAACGGGCTGTTCGCCGCGGATCGGGTGTTGATCGTGACCGAGCCGGCCGCCTGGAGCCTCGACGGCGTCGAGCAGATCCTCCGCAACGTGTCGAGGATCGCGGAGCGTCGTGGTGGGCGACCGGCGGTGGCGGGCATCGTGGTCAACCGGCTCGGTCGGACCCGTGACGCGGGCTACTGGTTCCAACAGCTCCGGGAGACCCACGGCGACCTGCTCCTGGATCCGCCGATCGCCGCGCGCGCTGCGGTGGCCGAAGCGGCCGCCCAGTCGTTGCCGCTGCACCTCGTGCGCCGTGACGGAGCGTCAGAGGCCGGGGAGCAGTTCGCCGCGCTGCTCCGCGTGCTCGAGCCGTTCCGTGTCGCGACGCCGGCCGTCTCGACTGCGACCGCAAGCGGGCCGCAGCCCGTCGCGACACCGTCGATCGACCTGTCTGATTCCGTGGTGCACGCTGCCGCGGAGCTCACGGCGCTGGAGCACTGATGACCGGCTACGACCCCAAGCGTCCGCGGCTCGTGACCGGTGACGACGAACCCGCGCCGGTGGAGGCGATGCTCGAACCCGAGGTCCCTGAACCGCCGGCGCCGACCGATGCTCCGGTCGAACCAGCCCCGGTCGAACCAGCCCCGGTCGAACCAGCTCCGGTCGAACCAGCTCCGGAGCGGCACCTGCGGCCGGTGCCCGCGGGGTCATCGGACGTTCCGGTCGCCGGGCGCCCGGCGGAGCCGACAGCGAACCGGGCTGTCGTCGCGGTGGTCGCGACCGTCGCCGGTGCCGCCGCGCTGCTGGCGCTCATCGTGCTGCTGCGTCGACGTCGCCGCAGCAGCAGCGACTGAACCAGCGACCGAGCAGCACTCCGGGCAGCGCTCTTGGCGGCGCTGCCTGCCCGTTGCGTCGACGCGTCCGTCGCACGCGATCTTGAACTCTCGATCTTGAACTCTCGATGTTCAACTTTCGATCGTGGCGTTCCGATGACAGACTGCGCCGCTTCGTGTCACCGGACCGTCATGGACCGGTCCGATGGGCACGCCCACCGCGTCAGCACGCGCCGCACGAACACCCATCGCACGAACACCCATGGAGACCACGCCGACCATCGACACCGTCCCGTCCAGGGCCGTCCCGTCCAGGGCCGTCCCGTCCAGGACCGTCCCGTGCGCCCCACGACACGGTGTTCGACGTCGTCTCACCCTCGTGGCGGTCCTGGCAGCGGTCCTGTCGGTGATCGTCCTGTCGGTGATCGTCGTCCCGCTCGGAGTCGGGGCATCCCAGGGCAGCACCGGCGACGCGGTCGCCGTCGCCCGGGACCGTGCCCGGACCGCGACTGCTGACCGTGCACGCGCCGAGTCGGAGCTCCGGCGTGTGTCGGCGCGGCGTGCCGAACTCGAGTCGAGCGCGGCATCGCTCGACGCGGCGGACGCGGCGACGACCGAGCAGCTGGCCGAGGCGCGACGCCAGGTCAGGGAGCTGACCGTCGCCGCCTACATCGACGGTGGCCGGACCGAGCTGCTGCAGTCGTCCCTCGCTCCGGAGGAGGCGGCGGCGGTCTCGTGGCGCGTCGGGCTCGTGACCGGCGGAGTCGGACAGGTGTCCGAGGCGGTCGGACGTTACGAGCAGCTCGTCGCAGTCAACGGTCCGGCCCGACGCTCGATCGCGGAGCAGCTCGACCGGGCCCGTTCCGACGAGGCCGACGCCACCAGCGCGTTGGTGCAGGCCGCAGCGTCGGAACGTGACGCCGGGGCGGCGGTCGTCGATGCGGTGGCGGCACGGGACCGCGCTGTCGCTCAGCGTGCGGCGCGACGGCTCGCTGCGTCCGCTGGTGCGCCACAGCTCAGCGCTGGATCCGCAGCGAAGCAGGCTGGAGCGGGACGTGCGGCGACGGTTCCGTCGAGTGCCGCCGGACTGGGCGTGCGACCCTCGCCGGGCGGCGCGTCGGCGGACGAGGCCGCGTTCCTGGCCCGCGTGCGGGCGTGTGAGTCCCACGGCAACTACGCGATCGTGAACCCGACGGGCCGGTACCGGGGGGCCTACCAGTTCAGCGTCACGACCTGGCAGGGTGTCGGCGGCAGCGGAGACCCGGCAGCCGCGTCCCCGGCGGAGCAGGACGCTCGGGCCCTCGCCCTGTTGCGCCTGCAGGGCCGGCGGGCCTGGCCCGTGTGCGGACGCTGAGGTCCGGGCACACCCGGGCTGTGCTGCGCGGACCGCTCGGGTTTCCTGCTGGGGTCGCTGTTTGGCTAGGGTCGCCCGCGGTATGACCGGCCGAGACAGAGGAACAGCGTGACCGTCCGACTCCGCCTCACCGTCCTCGCCACCGCAGTCGCGGTGGTCGCCGTCGCCTGTCAGGCGGCCGAAACCCCGCGTCCCGCGATCAGCGGTGACATCGACCGGGGCAACCCGACCACCACGGTGCCCGCGGCCGTCGAGATCTCGGCCGCCACACCGGAGCCGACGCCGCTGTCGCCTGACCGCCAGGCGCGGTTGCAGGCCGAGCTCGCCCAGATCCCGGCCGGCTGCGACGTGCTCAGCACCAAGAGCTGCCTGTTGCCGTTCCCGAGCGACGTCCACACCGTCACCGACGACACGACCGGCACGCACCGTCGCATCGACCTGCCGACCGGCCAGCTCCCCAACGTCAAGGGCGTGACGCTCGATCCGACCGCGTGGAACATGAACGACGGCTGGAGCCCGTCGACGCCGATCCTCGCGTTCGTGCCGGGCCTCGATCCGACGAAGACGGCCCTGCCATCGGAGGGCGACATCGGGTTCTCCCTCACGCCGCAGTCCGCGACGCAGCTCCTCGACCTCACCTCCGGCCAGCTCGTCCCCCACTGGGCCGAGATGGATTCGCGGGCGACGAGCGACAGCAACCGCCTGCTGATCATCCGCCCGGCCATCTCGCTGACCGAGACCCACCAGTTCGCGGTCGCCCTGCGCAACATGATCGGCACCGGTGGTGCGCCGCTGCCGGCGTCCATCGCCTTCCAGGCGATCCGGGACAACAACGCGACCGGTGACCCGCGCATCGAGGCTCGCCAGCGCGAGTTCAACATGAACTTCCCGAAGCTCGCCACCGCCGGCATCGCCCGACAGGGCCTCTACATGTCGTGGACCTTCACGGTCGCATCACCGCAGTCGCTCGCCGGTCGGGTGCTCGCCATGCGCGACGACGCCTTCGGCAAGGTCTCCGGTCTCGCTCCCGCCTACAAGGTCACCTCGGTCGACACGTCCTCGTCGGACCTGCAGGATGGGATCGCCAAGATCGTCCGCGGCACCTTCGACGTGCCGCTGTACCTGAACGACGGCGGCGCTCCGGGCGCCACGATGACCTACAGCCCGTTGAACGGCCTGCCGATCTCGACGGGCACCTACACAGCGAACTTCACCTGCACGGTGCCCGCGAAGGGCCTCGAGTCCGGTGAGGCCACGCCGGTGGTGTACGGCCACGGCCTGCTCGGCTCGGCGGACGAGGCCGCAGGCAGCGACGTGCAGCACACCGCGGCGGAGAACAACAGCGTCTACTGCGGCACCGACATCATCGGGTTGTCCGAGGGCGACATCGGCAACGCCATCGCTGCGCTGTCGGACATCAACAACTTCCCGTCGGTCCCGGACCGTCTCCAGCAGGCGATGCTCAACACCCTGTTCCTCGGGCGGCTGCTGCTCAACCAGAACGGCCTCGGTGCCGCTCCGGAGTTCCAGACCAGCGCCGGTGCGAACATGTTGAACAACGCGCAGGTGTACTACGACGGCAACAGCCAGGGCGGCATCTTCGGCGGTGCGGTCACCGCCGTCTCCCAGGACTGGACGAAGGCTGTGCTGGGTGTGACCGGCATGAACTACTCGACCCTGCTCAACCGCAGCGTCGACTTCGACGAGTACGCCGTCGTGCTGCGTGACAACTACCCCGACGCTCTGGAGCAGCAGCTCGTCTTCGGCATGCTGCAGATGCTGTGGGACCGTGGTGAGACCTCGGGCTACGTCCAGCACCTCACCGACCGCGCCTATGACCGCACGCCGAAGCACCAGGTGCTCATGACGGTCGCGTTCGGTGACCACCAGGTCGCGACCATCACCGCCGACAACATCGCCCGCACGCTCAAGCTGCCGATCTACCGGCCGACGCTGCCGGACGACACGCAGCCGATGCTGGACGTCGACACACCGCAGCCGCGGTTCTTCTTCAACGTGTCGCCGATCCGGAAGTTCCCGCTCGACGGGTCCGCGCTCTACTACTGGTACGACGGGACCCTGCCCCCACCGCTCGGCAACATCACGCCGACGATGAGCAGCGCCTACCAGCAGCAGTGCGCCGGGACGAAGGCAGACACGCAGGTCCAGTGCCAGGACCCCCACGGCGTCCCGCGTCGGATGCCGCAGGTGATCGCCCAGAAGAAGGCGTTCTTCAAGCCGGAGGGCGTGATCACGAACGTCTGCCGTGACGAGCCGTGCCTGGGCAAGCCCCGCAGCGAGTTCGACTACTGATCCGGTTGTCGTTCAGCCGCTGACAGTTCAGCCGCTGACAGTTCAGCCGCTGACGTCGAAGATCGCCAGGTCACGTTCGAGGTCCGAGCGGAGCCGGTCGGCAGTGGCCCCGCGGACGGTGCGGCGGGTGACACGGAACGGACCGGGGTGCAGCCGCTCCCCGAGGTCGGCCGCGGTGGCGATCGCACGGTCCCGGACCTCGTCGTCAGCGACCACCTCGTCGAGGAACCCGGCTGCGGCCGCCTCCGCCGGTGTGTGGATGCGGGCCAGTTGTATCGCCCTTGTGAACGCCGGCAACGCGAGCCGCGTCTCGCACACGCCGACCGCGAACGCCGGGACCGGCATGCCGATCGCGACCTCGTTGAGCCCGATCTTGTACGCGCCGTCGGCCCCGATGCGCATGTCCGCGCAGCACAGCAGGATCGCCCCCATCGCGAGCGCGTGTCCGGTGACGCCGAGCACGACGGGCTTCGGGAACGTGTAGAGGCGAAGGCCGAGCTCGGCCCCCCGGCCGAGCATCTCGCGGGCCGGTCCCGGTCCGGAGGTCATGACCGACAGGTCGAAGCCCGCGGAGAACCTGCCGGGTCGTCCGATGATCGCGACGGACCGGGCCGAGTCGTCCGCCTCGGCCGTCGCCAGCGCAGCGTCGAGGCCGTCGAGCACGGCGAAGCCGAGGGCGTTGGCCTTGCCGTCGTCGAGGTCGATCACCGCCACTCCGTCGGTGATCGTGGTCGTGACGGGATCCGTTGCGCTCGTGTCAGCCATGGCGGCGCACGCTACCGGCTCGCTCCCCCGAACCAGGTTCTCCTGAGTTCGGTGGGGACGGCTGAGCTTGCCGGTAGTCTGCGATGGCTGCGACGGCTGAGATGACCGATCGGGCCGGAACCGGAGGCGACCATGGGATTCCTCGACAAGGCGAAGGCGGCCGCCGAGCAGGCGATGGCGAAGGCCGATGAGGCGCTCGCCGGTGGGCCGACGGCGAAGTCGGCGGATCCGTACTTCCGTGACCTCGGTGTGCTCGCCTACCTCGAGGCGACCGGTCGGGCACCCGGCGACATCGACCGTCTGCGCCAGGAGGCGATGACAGCGATCCAGGGCCTCGAGGGCCAGGTGGCGCTGAACTTCGCGATGTCGGGCTCGGCGCCGCCACCGCCGGGCGCCGCTGCCGGTGCGCCGCCACCCCCGGGCGCGGCGCCATCGGCTCCGCCACCGCCCCCCGGAACCGCGGGCACGGTCGCTCCGCCGCCCCCGCCCGGAACCGCGGGCACGGTCGCTCCGCCGCCACCCACTGGTGCCACCGCAACCGAAGCGCCAACGCCAGCGCCACCGCCCCCTCCGACACCACCGGACACTGATGGGGACTGATACCGCCACGCCCCGTGCTGGGACGAGTGCGTACCCTCGCGCCAGTGAAGTGCG
>CAYSCB010000150.1:0-7345 GCA_964429335.1 uncultured Aquihabitans sp. | reverse complement strand
ACCAGTTCGACGACGCCGGCTCGTACTCCCTCGAGGAGGTGCGCGAGGCCCTCGCGCTGTCGGAGCACGTCCCGCTGGTCCGTGCGGACGCCCGGTCGAGGGAGTCGGTGAAGATGGTGCTGGTCGCGCTGCTCGAGCACCTCATGCGCCAGGCGGTCCGCGATCACCGCAGCACCCAGCAGGTCGGGCTCCACTGATCCCGCGGGTCAGCCTCGAGCGGGCCGGTCCTCAGTCCGACGAGGTCGACGCGGCGCTGGAGGTCGTGGCGGCGGAGTCGCCGCCGCTCTTCGGCGGCTTGGTGTCGGTCGACGTGGTGGAGTCTGACCCGGACGTGGCGCTCGACGATCCACCGTCACCCGATGTCGTGGTCTTCGAGCCGGATCGTGAACCGCTGTCGGTCTTGTAGAAGCCGGATCCCTTGAACGCGATGCCGACCGGGGAGAACACCTTGCGCAGCTCGCCGCCGCACTCAGGACAGACCGTCAACGCATCGTCGCTCATCGCCTGCTGGATCTCGAAGTCGTGGCCACAGGCGCGGCAGCGGTACTCGTACACGGGCATGGTGGCTGGATGGTACCGCGGGCCGGTCTGCCCCATGCATTCGGCGGCCGCTGCGCTCCCGGGGTTCCTGATAGGACGCGGCGGTGCTCCCGCGCCGCATTTCGCGGGTCGCCGATACGATCGCCTCGTGGAAGCAGATCACGGAACGAGGGACTCGTGAGCCGGGTGAGGAAGGCGGTGATCCCCGCCGCAGGACTGGGGACCCGGTTCCTGCCGGCGACCAAGGCACAGCCGAAGGAGATGCTGCCCGTCGTCGACAAGCCGGCGATCCAGTACGTCGTCGAGGAAGCCGTCGCGGCGGGCATCGACGATATCCTGATCATCACCGGACGCAACAAGCGCAGCCTCGAGGACCACTTCGACCGCAACTTCGAGCTCGAGTACCAGCTGCAGTTGAAGGGCAAGGAGGGCGACCTCGCCGAGGTCGTCGAGCTGGCGGAGCTGGCCGGCATCCACTTCGTCCGCCAGGGAGAACCGCTCGGGCTCGGCCACGCCGTGTCCGTCGCCCGCCAACACGTCGGTGACGAGCCGTTCGTCGTGATGCTCGGCGACGACATCATGGACGAGCACTCGACGGTGCTCGCCGACATGATCAAGACCTTCGACGAGAACCGGTCATCGATCGTGGCGCTCATGGAGGTCGCACCGGAGGACATCTCGGCCTACGGGTGCGCCGCGGTGGTCGACCGCGACGGCTCGTTGTGTCGGATCACGGGACTGGTCGAGAAGCCCGCTGCGGCGGACGCACCGTCGAACCTCGCGGTGATGGGTCGCTACCTGTTCACGCCCGAGATCTTCGAGGAGCTCGACCACATCGAGCCCGGCGTCGGTGGCGAGATCCAGCTCACCGACGCGATCGCCCGATTGCTGCTGCGACAGGACGTGCACGGCTGGATCTTCTCCGAGGGACGCTTCGACATCGGCAAGAAGATCGACTACCTGCGGGCCACCGTCGAGCTCGCCCTCCAGCGCGAGGACCTCGGTCCGGAGTTCGGGGCGTTCCTCGCCGGGGTCGTCAAGCGCGAGGGTCTCGTCTGAACTCGGGTCTCCCAGCACCGTCTGCGGTGGTCATCTGACCCGAGTTCGAGAGGTGCGACTGGCGGGGTTGGGGCCGGGGTGCGTCTGTGGTTGGCTGAACGGATGATCCCTCTCACCGAGGCACAGGACCACGTCCTCGCCCGGATGCCGACCCAACCCGTCGTGGAGGTGCCCCTCGGGGAGGCGTTCGGTCTGGTCGTCGCAGTCGACGTCGCTTCCGACGAGTCGGTCCCGGGCTACGACAACACCGCGGTGGACGGCTACGCGGTCCGTTCGTCGGATGTCACCGCCCCCGGTGTCGAGCTGGACGTCGTGGGGACGATCGCTGCCGGATCACCGGTCGACCACCCGGTCGGGGCGGGGGAGGCGGTCCGGGTCATGACCGGCGCCGCGATCCCCCCGGGCGCCGATGCCGTCGTCATGGTCGAGCGCACGGCCCGCCTCGATGACGGACGCCGGGTCCGGATCGAGGCGGGCGTCGAGCCGGGAGCGGCGATCCGTCGCGTGGGTGAGGACGTCACTGCGGGCGACCTCGTGGCGGCGGCGGGCACCGTGTTGGGCGTCGGCCACATCGGGCTGCTCGCCTCGGTCGGCGTCAGGGAGGTGGCGGTCCGGCGACGTGTCGTCGTCGGCGTGGTGTCCACCGGCGACGAGCTCGTCGACGACGGTTCCCCGCTGCGACCCGGTCAAGTCCGCGACTCGAACCGACCGGCGCTGCTCGCGTTGTGTCGCAGCAGCGGCTTCGAGGCGGTCGACCTGGGCCTGGTCCGCGACGACGCCGATCGGATCGAGGCGGTGCTGCGCTCCGGAGCGCAGCGCTGCGACGCGCTGCTCACGAGCGGTGGCGTGTCGATGGGCGACCACGACCTCGTCAAGGCCGTGCTCGCGCGCATCGGTGCCGACATGCGCTGGATGCAGATCGCGATCAGACCGGCGAAGCCGTTCGCCTTCGGACTCGTCGAGTCGACCCCGGTGTTCGGTCTCCCGGGCAACACCGTCAGCTCGCTCGTCAGCTTCGAGCTGCTCGCCCGGCCGGCGTTGCTGCACGCGGCGGGGCGGACCTCGATCCACCGACGCCGGATCCGTGCGGTCGCCGCGGAGCCGTTCCGGCGAACGGCGGACGGCAAGACCCACTTCGTCCGCGTGCGCGTCGACCAGGATCGTGATCTCGGGTTCCTGGCCCGCTCCGCCGGGCGACAGGGTTCGCACCAGATGACGGCGCTCGCCGCGGCCGACGGGCTCGCGGTGCTGCACGACGGCGACGGCGTCGACGTCGGCGGCGCCCTGGAGGTCGTGCTGCTCGACGGCTGAGGCGCCCCGGGGCGTCGTGACCCCGCGGCGGAACGGAGCGACCGCGGCCACGCCGACCTCGCCATCGGCGGTTCAGCGACCTACCATCCCGTCGTGGACCCCCGACCGACTCCCGGGGCCGCCGAGCCGCCGGCTCAGCCGGTGGAGGACCTGGTCGACGGGTTCGGGCGGGTGCACCGGGACCTGCGGATCTCGATCACGGATCGGTGCGACTTCCGCTGCACCTACTGCATGCCCGCCGAGGGACTGCCCTGGCTCCCGCGAGAGCATCTCCTCACCTTCGAGGAGATCGCCCGGATCGCCGGCGTCGCGGTTCGTCACTTCGGCATCGACTCGATCCGCCTGACCGGAGGCGAGCCCACGGTTCGGGCCGACCTCGTCGAGCTCGTCGAACTGCTCGCCCCGCTCGGCGTCGACCTCTCCATGACCACCAACGGCGCCTCGCTCGCGCACCGGTCCGTCGCACTGCGCTCCGCCGGTCTCCGACGCGTGAACGTGTCGCTCGACTCGCTGCGACCGGATCGGTTCGCATCGATCACCCGACGTGACGTGCTGCACCGGGTTGTCGCCGGAATCGACGCAGCGGTCGATGCCGGGTTCGATCCGGTGAAGGTGAACGTCGTGCTGATCGCCGGGGTGAACGACGACGAGATCGTCGACTTCGCCGAGTTCGGACGGGAGCGCGGCGTGACGGTCCGGTTCATCGAGTACATGCCGCTCGACGCCGACGGCCGATGGGACGGCACCGAGGTCGTCGGCCGTGACCGGATCCTCGCAGCGATCGAGCCCGTCCACCCGATCGAGGCCGTCACACGTGGACGGGCACCGGCGGAGCGCTACCGCTACCGCGATCGTCCGGACGACGGAGCACCTGGTTCGGAGATCGGGATCATCCCGAGCGTCACCACGCCGTTCTGCTCGACATGCGACCGCGTCCGCCTCACCGCCGATGGACGGATGCGCAACTGCCTGTTCTCGGTCGACGAGGTCGACCTGCGCGCCCTGCTGCGCGACGGCGGGACCGACGGCGAGCTCGCGGCGGCGATGCTCGGCTGCGTCGCCGAGAAGCGGGCGGGCCACGGCATCGGCACCCCGACGTTCATCCGGCCCCGTCGGTCGATGTCGCAGATCGGGGGTTGAACGGACCCACGTTCGTGGGCCGTTTATCTTACGGTCGTGTCAGGAATCGACGACGCAGTCCCCGCGATCGTTCCCGTCGACGTTCCCATCAACGTTCCCATCGATGTCGCGGTCGACGTGGTCGTGCCCGTGTACAACGAGGAGGGCAACGTCGAGCGGTCGATCCGCCGGTTGCACCGCTACCTGTCGGCGAACTTCCCGCTGACGTGGACGATCACGATCGCCGACAACGCTTCGACCGACCGGACGTTGGAGATCTCCCGGGACCTCACCGCCGAGCTCGGCGACATCCGGGTACTGCACCTCGATCGCAAGGGTCGTGGCGCAGCGCTGCGTGCGGCGTGGAGCACGTCGCGCGCTGCGGTGGTCACCTACATGGACGTCGACCTGTCGACCAGGCTCGATGCGTTGCTGCCGCTCGTCGCTCCTCTGGTGTCGGGTCACTCCGACGTCTCGACCGGGACCCGCCTGGCACGTGGCGCGCAGATCGTGCGCGGTCCGCGTCGCGAGGTCATCTCGCGCATCTACAACCGCATCGTCGCCAGCACCCTGCGCACGTCGTTCACGGACGCGCAGTGCGGCTTCAAGGCCGTCCGCGCGGATGTCGCCCGGCAGCTCCTGCCGCTCGTGGAGGATGACAGCTGGTTCTTCGACACGGAGCTGCTCACGATCGCCGAGCACAACGGGCTGCGCATCCACGAGGTGCCCGTCGACTGGGTGGACGACCCCGACTCGCGCGTCGACGTCGTCGCGACCGCCCGCGACGACCTGAAGGGTGTCGCACGCACGTTGGTGCGCCTGTCCACCGGCGACGCGTGGTTGTCCGGTGACGTCGGTCCGGGTGACGGTGGACGACGGGTCGCGCCGCTCGGCGTCGTCGACCAGCTCATCCGGTTCGGTTCGATCGGCCTGGTCAGCGTCGTGGTCGCTTCCGTCCTGTTCGTCGTGATGGCGCCGTCGCTCGGGACCGTCGTGGCGAACGCCGTCGCGTTCTCGATCTGTGCGATCCTCAACGCCGGCGCCAGCCACCGGTACGCCGCCGCGCTGCGAGGTCGGTCCGCCCGTTCCCGGCACTTCCTGGGATCGCTCCTGCTGGGCGCTGTGCCGCTCGTGGTGAGCACCCTCGTCCTGGTAGCGCTCGACCTCGACGGTGTGACCAGCCTGGCCGTGGCGCTCGGCGCGGTGATCGCTGTCAACACGACGATGACCGTCGTCAGGTTCGTCCTCATGGGCTTGTGGGCCCGCGTCGACGTCCGTGGGGGTGAGGCCTCCACCTCGAGGATCGGCGTCACCCGGACGGCACGCGCGCGTGCTGCCTCGGCGGACACCTGAGGTGACCGTCACCGAGCCGACGGCCGCTCTTGGAGACCCGGATCCGACCATGGGCGCCGAGAGCGACGCGTCGACGGATCCCGCTTGGTACCGACCGCTGTGGTGGTCGTTGCTCGGCGTGGTCGCCGTCGCCTACATCTGGGACCTCGGGGCGTCGCGGTGGTCGAACAGCTTCTACTCCGCCGCGGTGCAGGCCGGCAGCGTGAGCTGGAAGGCGTGGTTCTTCGGTTCGTTCGACGCATCGAACGCGATCACCGTCGACAAGCCCCCGGCCTCGCTGTGGGTGATGGGGCTGTCCGCGCGTGTCTTCGGGGTGAGCTCGTGGTCGATCCTGGTGCCCCAGGCGCTGATGGGCGTCGGCAGCGTTGCGTTGGTGACGGCGACGGTGAAGCGGTGGTTCCACCCGGGCGCAGCGCTGCTCGCCGGTGCCGTCGTCGCGACCACGCCGGTCGCAGCGCTGATGTTCCGCTTCAACAACCCCGACGCGCTGCTCGTCGTGCTGCTGTGCGCGGCGGCGTACGCGGTGACCCGCGCCATCGAGACCGAGGGAGGGTCCTGGCGGTGGCTCGCGCTCGCGGGGACGCTGGTCGGGTTCGCCTTCCTCGCCAAGATGCTGCAGGCATTCGTCATCGGACCGGCGTTCGCGGCGGCGTACCTCGTCGCCGCGCCGACCGATCTGCGTCGCCGGGTGCGCGATCTCGCCGTCCTCGCAGCCACGACGCTCCTGGGTGCCGGTTGGTGGATCGCCGTGGTCGAGCTGTGGCCGACATCGAGGCGTCCCTACATCGGCGGGTCTCAGCACAACAGCGTGCTGGACCTCGTGTTCGGCTACAACGGCCTCGGTCGCCTGACCGGCAACGAGATCGGCTCGGTCCGTGGTCAGGCGACCGTGAATCCCGGCGGTCGTTGGGGACCCACCGGGTGGACCCGGATGTTCAACCCGGCCTTCGGTGGCCAGATCTCGTGGTTGCTGCCGGCGGCACTGGTCCTGCTCGCGGCGGCGATCGCGTGGACGCTGCGGGCTCCTCGCACCGACCGGTCCCGTGCGGCGCTGATCATCTGGGGTGGCTGGCTCCTCGTCACCGGTGTGATGTTCAGCCTCGGTCAGGGGATCATCCACCAGTACTACAGCGTGGCCCTCGCCCCGGCGATCGGCGCCGTCATCGGCATCGGCGTGTCGCTCGCCTGGAACCGACGGGAGCAGGTGAGCGCACGCGCGGTCCTGGCGGCCAGCGTCGCGGTGACCGTGTGGTGGACGACGGTCCTGATCGGACGGACGCGTGCCTGGCAGGGATGGCTGGTCCCGACGACGATCACCCTCGGCGCGATCGCGGTCGTGCTGCTCATCGCAGGTGATCGGCTGCGTCGCGGCGCGTTCGGCGCGACGAACGTCGGCGCCGTGTTCGCCGTCGTGGCGGTGCTCGCTGCGCCGACCGCTGCGACGGTGACCACGATCCGCAAGCCGCACACCGGAACCATCCCGACGGCAGGACCGTCGATGCGCGACACGGCCTCGACTCCTCCGGTGATCCATCGACCGCGGCGCAACGCGATGGGCGGTCTGCTCCGCTCACGCCCGGCGGGGCCGGAGACCGTCGCGGCGCTGCGTGAGCGCTCCGGGAGCTTCGACTGGGTGCTCGCGACGGTCGGATCCAACATCGCCGCCGGCTACCAGCTGTCGTCGAGGGAGCCGGTGCTCGCCGTCGGGGGGTTCAACGGCACCGACCCGTACCCGAGCCTCGACGCGTTCGAGCTCTTCGTCGCCGACGGTCGGATCCACTACTTCCTCCCCGGCCTCCATGGCGGCTACCGGATGGGCGGCTCCGACGAGGGGGACCGGATCACCGCCTGGGTGCGGGAGCACTTCGCGCCCGTCGACGTCGGCGGCGTCGAGATGTACGACCTGACCGAGCCGCTCCGTCCGTAGCGCGCCGTGGCCGGACGGTGGGGACCGGACGGTGGG
>CAYSCB010000149.1:0-7418 GCA_964429335.1 uncultured Aquihabitans sp. | reverse complement strand
CGGTCGCGTCGCGCAGCAGCACCTCGCGCTGCACCTCGTCGACCCGGCCCAGGAACACCACCGAACCCTCAGGCGCGTGATGTCGGGCCGCGTCCTCCTCGCCGGTCCCCCACCAGCGACCACCCGCGATGACGAGCCGGTGTGCGTCGAGCTCCCCTCCCGCGGCTCTGGCACGACCGAACGCCTCGATCACGGTTCCGACGTTCTTCCGCGGGTGCAGGTTGCCGAGGTAGAGCAGGATCGGGCCGTCCACCCCCTGGCGACGCAACGACGTGCGGGCTGCGGTGGCTGCGACGGCGTCGAGGTCGGGAGCGGGGAGGTTCGCGTTCGGGACGGTGAACACCCGGGAAGGGTCCAGGCGGTAGGTGCGGATGAGATCGCCCCGCGCGTGGTCGCTGACGGTCAGGATCGCCCGGGCCCCACGGACCTGGGCGCGCACCGCCCACTGAAGCCGTCGACGCGTCAGGGGTGGGTAGTCGAGCGGTCGGTGCTCGAAGGAGAGATCCTGGACCATCAGCGCGAGCGGCACCGGCGACCGGAGGGGTCCGTGGGTCGGCGAGAAGACGAGGTCCGGTCGCGGCCTGGCCGCATCGAGGACTCGCGGCAGCGTGGCGGTGAAGTGCAGTGCACCCGGGAGTCGACGGACCCGTTGGATCGGGAATCGGGAGTCACCCAGGATCACCGGTGGCAGCTCGGCACCCTCCGCCGCGACGACCGGGAACACGTCGTCGTCACCGGCCACGGCGGCCAACCCCTGGAGGACGCCGCTCAACATGGTCTCGTCGCCACCGGCACCGGATCCGATCCCGGTCGCGTCGAGCAGAACCCTCATGAGGCGGCCGAGGAACCCGGAGCGAGCGTCGGGACCGGGGTCGTGGAGCTCGGGGGCATGTGCCGGTAGCCGCGGTTGGTGTAGTGCAGCATCACCTTCCAGTAGGCCCAGTCCGCAACGCGGTTGCGTCGTTCGAGTCGACCCAGACGAGCTTGGATCGGCGGGACGGTGAACCGGTTGAACAGCACCGACCGGACACAACCACGCACGATGCTCCTCGGCGAGTTGCGGAGGCTGAGCACGCCGTAGCGCTCGAGCAGGCCCGGATCTGTCACGAGCACTTCGAGATCACGGAGTCCCTTGCCCACGACCTCCTGCAGCTTGCAGGCGCTGTCCAGGTAGTGGGGGTGGTAGTGCTCCCCCCATGCCCGCGGGTTGTAGACGATCGGGTAGCCGGCACGCGTCCAACGGAAGCCGAGCTCGACATCCTCGCTGCCGATCTCCCGCCAGTCCTCGTGGAAGACGAGCTGGCGGTCCAACATCACCTGCCGGGGCAGCGACAGGTTCATCGACCAGTGGAACTGGTACGGGACTGTCCGGTCCGCGCGGTCCTCGATGAGCTGGTACGCGAACGGCTGGTACCAGTCGATGAACGGATCATCGGGCATCTTCACCGACTGCTCCACCTTGCCGAGCACCGCGATCGGCCCGCCGTGGGCGGCGTGGGTCACGGCGTGTTCGGCGAGGAAGTCCCGTGTGACCCAGACGTCATCGTTCATGAACAGGACGTAGTCGCCGACCGCCGCCCGGAGACCCTGGTTGCGCTTGACCGCCGGCAGCCGTTCGTCGCTCGACAGCAGCCGCACCGGTGACGAGGCACCGGCAGCCACCCGACGGACCATCTCCGGGGTGTCGTCGGTCGAGTTGTCGCACACGAGGATCTCGTAGCGGTCCGACGGATAGTCCACCTCGAGCAGCTGGGTCAGCGTCTGCTCGACCACCTCGCTGCGGTTGTAGGTCGGCAGGATGACGGAGAAGGACGGAAGATCGGCTGACGGAATCACTGCCTCCGACCTCCTATCGCTCGAGGAGTGCGGTCAGGACCCGCTCGGGGAGCAGTCGCACTCCGAGAGCGACCGCACGGGCGTCGAGGCCGGCCGCGTACCGGGGCTTCGGTCGGGGATCGAACAGCGCGTGCCGCACCGCCGCGACGACCTTCTCCGGTCCGGGCGCCTTCGCGGAGATCCCGGCGACCTCGCGGTCCAGGCGCTCGACCGCCGGGCCGTAGAGATCCAACGCCTCGGAGCCGATGAGCTCGCTGACGCGCTCGACGGTGCTCGCGCCCTTGTCCCAGATCGCGGTCCCGACCGCCCCGGGGTCGACGAGGCCGACACGGATGCCCCATGGCGCGACCTCCGCACGGAGCGACTGCGCGACTGCGGCGATCGCGTGCTTGGATGCTCCGTAGGGCGCGCCGAGCGGTGAGGACACCATCGCTGCGACCGATCCGATGAACACGACTCGGCCCCGCGCTGCACGGATGGGCGCCATGAGTCGTTGGGTGACGGCGATCTGTCCGAACACGTTGACCTCGAACTGTGTCCGCCATTCGTCGAGCGGCAGGAACTCGACCGGGCCGCCCAGCGCGATCCCCGCGTTGTTGACGAGCCCGTCCAGGCCGTAGCGACCGACCTTCGATCGCACCAGTTCGGCTGCGGCGGCGACCTGGTCAGGGTCGGTCACGTCGAGGCGGAGCGGCAGGACGCGTCGCGACGAGCGATCGGCCAGGGCGTCGGCTGCTGCGTCGGTGCGGACACCTGCGTAGACGTCGTGGCCGAGGTGGTCGAGCTCGGCGGTGATCGCCGCGCCGATGCCGCTCGACGCGCCGGTGACGACGTACGAACCCATGTTGGCCGACCTCCCTCACCCGGCCGTCGCGACGACGTCCTGGGTGTTGAGCTGCGGGTACCTCGGGTCGGCATCCCGGTTCGCCCACGAACCGAGCCGGAGCTCGTCGAGCTGGAACCCGGCACGCTCCAGCGCGCCCTCGAGCCAGTCCCGCTCGATCGCGATCAGGTCCTCGGGCATGGTCGGGTTGCTCGTCCAGAAGCCATCCATCCGGTGCTTGACGGGATACAGGGTCCGACCCGCACGGATCTCGGTGAACGCGTGGTCGTCGAGCACGAAGAAGGAGGCGCCGAGGCGACCTCCCGGCTTCAGCACGCGCCTGATCTCGCCCAGGTAGTGCTCGATCGTGTCGGGGGAGAGGTGGGTGAACACCGACCAGAGCACGACGGCGTCGAAGGCGTCGTCGGGAAACGGGAACACGAACTCCTCGGGCCGGAGCGCACCCTTCGGGTTGTAGAAGCTGTTGTGGATGCTCACCGGCACGAACGAGAAGCGAGGGTTGCGCGTGCTGATGTGACGGGTGCACCAGTCCACGAGCTCCGCGTCGATGTCGAGACCGACGTACCGACCCCCTTCGAGGTAGTCGACCAGCGGGATCGTCTTGCGACCGATCCCGGACCCGATGTCGAGGATGGCCGCGTCCGGTTCGATGCCGAGTACATCTCGGTAGAACGGGACGACCTCGGCACCACTGCTGAGGAACGCCTCCCTGCTGCGTGGCCCATCGCGCATGAGGCGCAGCGGCGGCACACGTTAGTCACCGTTCCAGCTACCCGATCTCGCATCGGCGAGGGCGAACGGAAGATCGTGGACCGCGCTGAACACGCGTGGAGGAAGCAGTCGACGTGCGGACCGCTTGGCTCGTTCGGTGATCGATGCCACACCAGCTCCTGGTCTCGGATCAGTCCCGGAGCGAGAGGTCGAACACCTCGGCCCGGGGCTGGGGGATGTACGTCGAGTACTGCGGGTGACCGAACGCGTGCAGCACCCAGATCTGATCGTTCCAGATCGACGGGACGGGCCGCTTGTGGGCGAGACCGTTGATCGGTGCCAGCTTGACGTGTTCGTGGGCGTCGTTGAACTCGCGGATGGCGAGCAGTTCACCGACGAACTCGCAGTGGATCTCGACGTCGGAACCGATGACGTCGTCCATGTAGCAGAACACCCTCGGCAGCAGCCGCTCGACCGGGTTGTCGAACAGCCGCAGTGCGGCGACGGTCGAGGACCAGTAGTCGAGGTCGAACGCCACGAAGCCCACCGGCGCCGGATCGTGCTCGTCGATGAAGCCCGCCACCGTCTCGGCCACGTCACCCAGCACGAGCTTCGCCGAGCGCAGCCGGGCACGCAGCCGTTCAACGTCCATCGGGAAGTCCCCGGGCTGCCAGACGTAGGGCAGGTCGCGATGATCGACCGGTTCCGGCATGCCCTTGCCGGTGTCGAAGCCGTAGACCTCGACAGCCACGCCGGTCTCGCCGGTCACCTGCGCAGCGACGTCCTCCATGGCGACCAGCCCGTTGCCACCCGCGACACCGAACTCGATGGAGCTGATGCGCGGGATGCCGAGGTGCTTCGCCATGTACGCCGCCTGGTAGATGCCGTAGGCGTAATGGGGTCGATCGACGGCGTCCCAGAAGACCTTCTTGGAGTAGGGCGCCGAGCTGGAGGACCGGATGCGGTCCTGCAGCATCGTTCGCGGGTCCATCACAGCCCGCTTGAGCCGTTCCTGCCAGCTTCGGAGCACGTCGGATGCCTGGGGCACGTCCGTTCCTTCCTTCAGGGATCTCGGTCGACGACGTCGAACAGCGGGGCGGGGCGCTCAGGCCCGGGCGGACTTGTCGAGGCGGATCACCATGTACTTGCTCAGCGTTCGGGCCGTCGGGACCCGCCCGAGGATCGCCTGGTCGACCGCTGAGACCCGTTCGTACAGCTTGTCGGGTACCCGGACGAAGCTCGACACCCGCGTGAAGATGCCGAAGTACTCGATCGTCACGGCGTCGAACGGCGCGGACAGGTCCGCGATCATCTCCTTGTCGAAGGACCGCTCATCGGGCGTGTGCACGAACGGCGGGAACACCTTGGTCATCGCCTTCGATCGCCGCAGGCGGAACACCCAGTCGCCGAGCAGCAGCACCGGCTCGGCGAACACGGCACGCCCGCCGGGCTTCAGCGCCCGGTACATGCTCGTGGCTGCCGGGCCGAGGTCGAAGTGGTGTGCAACCGTGCGACCGAAGACGAGGTCGACCGATCCGTCGTCGATCCCTTCGGCCTCCTCGATCGGCGTGTTGACGCACCGGATGCGGTCCTCGACGCCGTTGCGCCGGGCTCGCTCGGCCACGACGTCGAGGCACTTCGAGGAGATGTCGGTGGCGATGACGTCGGCGCCGTTCAGCGCGAGCCAGCACGTCAGCTCACCGAAGCCGGAGCCGGTCTCGAGCACCGTTGCTCCGTCCAGAGGCCGGGACCAATCGATCAGCTGCTGCATCGGACCCTCGAACTGGTGGCACTCCGGAAGCGTGTCCGGGTCGACGCGGTAGTCCTCGTCGGTCCACTCGGCGAGCACCCGGTCGGCCATGTCGTCATAGACGCGCATCTCGTTGGCATGACGGTCCTCGATCGAGATCGTCTCCCGACGCGACTTGATGAACGTCTCAGGACCCATGGTCCTCCTCATGGCTGCTCGTGGCCCCAGACCCCGTCGTACGGCCCCTGACGGAACCACCACTGTACTCAGCCGCCACGGGATCGACGATCCTCGGATCGCACCGGTAACCTTCCGCTCTGGGAGATGGCGATCACCGGAGGGGGAAGGCGAGTCCAGATGTCGACAGCCCTACGGAGCGCCGCCGCCGAGCGGAAACGCCGGAAGCTCGATCAAGCCGACTACTGGCGGCACTGGCGCTCGATCGATCCCGACCACGTTGCCTGCTGCGTGTGCGGTTCCACATCGACGGCCTCGTTCGCTGATGCCCCGTTGGCACCCGGCCCGATCGTCCGGTGCACGAACTGCTCGATGGTGTTCGTCTCGCCGGTGACGGTCCGGGGACTCGACCTCTCGCCCGAGCAGCAGGAGGAAGCGCAGCGTCTCCGCGACAGCTCGGATCTCGCTGACCTCGACGGTTGTTGGGAGATGCAGTTCCTCGAGTGCGAGGAGACTCGTTCCGCGAGCGATCGTGACCACCGCGACGTGCTCGACCGGCTCCGGGAGTACCTCCCCGGACGCGGACGGATGCTCGACTTCGGTGCCGGTTGGGGCCAGTTCACCGCTGCGGCAGCAGCGGACGGATGGGACGTCACCGGCATCGAACCGACACCCGGCAGGGCGCTCTACGCTCGGGAGTCCCGCGGGCTCGACGTCCGGACGACGACCCTGACCGACGGCCTGTTCCCCGCCGACCACTTCGACGCCGTCGTGTCGCTGCAGGTCTTCGAGCATCTCGAGGACCCTGCGCGGGAGCTGGAGCGCATCTTCCGGGTCCTGCGTCCCGGCGGCATCCTCGCGATCGAGGTGCCCAACATCGACGCTCCGCTCGTCCGTGTGCTGGGTGGAAGCCACCGCCACTTCAACCCGGACCACTTCTGGTTCTTCTCCCCCGAGACGCTCACCCGGATCCTGCGCTCCCACGGGTTCGTCGTCCGTGAGACCTATCTCCCCACCCGCCACCTGTCTGTGTCCTGGGTGTCACAGGCGGTGCTGCGTCGCTACCTCCCCGACGGGATCGGCGACCGCCTCGTGAGCGGAGTGGGACGCACACCGCTCGGAGCCAAGGTCGTCCCGATCAACGTGGGCGACATCGTGATGGTCATCGGACAGAAGCCGCGATGAGCACCGGCGACGACATCCTCACCCAGCAAGCGGGAACCGGCGCCGCCGCGGAACACGGCACGGGCCGGACGCTGTCCGGCGGTCTCGAGCGGATCGACGGCCGTCTGCACGGCCGCCTCGATCTCTGGACGATCATCGCTGCGACGGTCGTCGCGTGGATCGTCCGCTTCGACCAGGACGACGCGTACATCACGTACCGGATCGCCCGGAACTTCGCTCGTGGCGACGGTCTGGTGTTCGTCCCGGGTCAGCGGGTCGAGGGGTACACCAACTTCCTGTGGACGGTGCTGCTGTCCATCCCGGAGCGCTTCGGTTGGCCGGTCGTCGGCTTCGGTCAGGTCCTCGCCCTCACGTCGTTCGTGGTCGCAGTCGTGCTGGCATACCGCCTGTCGTACCGGTTCCTGCCGACACACGGCCAACGGTTGCTGGCACTCCTCGTGCTGTGCACGAACATGACGTTCCTCGCGTACGGGACGAGCGGCATGGAGACGATGCTGCAGACGGCGCTGCTGCTCGGCGTCGCGAACCTGCTGCTCCCCATCTCAGGAGGAGCGGCGCAACACTGGCTGCACTGGGCGTCGGCCGGGCTCCTGGGCGCACTGGCGCTGCTCACCCGGCTCGACTCAGCCGTCCTCGTGGTGGCCATCGCGGTGGTCGCCGCCGTGTCAGGCGTACGGACGGCCACCGGACCGGGTGGACGGTCGGACCAGGACCGCAACCAGGTGATCACGCGCGCCGTCGGCCACGTCGCGCTCGCCGGGTTCGTGGGCCTCGTGGTGCTCACGCCCTGGTTGGTCTGGAAGTCCGACTACTACGGCACGATCACACCCAACACCTACGCAGCGAAGGCGGGCGCACCGCTCACCGCACGACTGATGTACGGGCTGTTGTACCTGATCGCGTTCTTCCTCTCCT
>CAYSCB010000148.1:0-7430 GCA_964429335.1 uncultured Aquihabitans sp. | reverse complement strand
CGGAGCTCGCCTCGGAGCGGGCCAAGCGCATGGTCGAGATGGGCAAGGACGTCGTCATCATCCTCGACGGCATCACCCGACTCGCCCGTGCGTACAACCTTGCTGCACCGGCCACCGGGCGAATCATGTCGGGCGGCATCGACACCGGCGCGTTGTACCCACCGAAGAAGTTCTTCGGCGCGGCGCGCAACGTCGAGGAGGGCGGCTCGCTGACCATCCTCGCCACCGCGCTCGTCGAGACCGGCTCGAAGATGGACGAGGTGATTTTCGAGGAGTTCAAGGGCACCGGCAACATGGAGCTGCGACTCGACCGCAAGGCTGCCGAGAAGCGCATCTACCCGGCCATCGACGTGGACGCATCGTCGACACGCCACGAGGAGCTGCTGTTCGAGCGCACCCAGCTCCAGCAGGTCTGGAAGCTGCGTCGGGTGCTCTCGGGACTCGCTGCCGACGGCAACACCGGCGCTGGTCTGGAGCTGCTCATCGACCGGATGCGGACGTTCCCGAGCAACGCCGTCTTCCTCGCCGAGATCGCCAAGGCCCCCGGCGTCCCGGGCTGACCTGGTTCTGGGGCGCCGAATCGACAAGGTGTGTCGATTCCGGCCCCCGTTTTCGGATGACGGTGTTCCGGGGTGGCCGACGCCCCGGCCCGACAGCCATACTGATCCGTCCCCTCAACGGGGTCCCGCACGGAAACCGGGGCCCATTCGGAGAGCACCATGAAGCCCGGAATCCATCCCGACTACCGCTACGTCGTGTTCCAGGACACGTCCTCCGGTGACAAGTTCCTGACGCGTTCGACGATCTCGACCCACGAGACGACCACGTGGGAGGACGGCAACGAGTACCCGCTGGCGAAGGTCGAGATCTCGGCGTTCACCCATCCGTTCTTCACCGGCCAGATGAAGATCGTCGACACCGCTGGACGCGTCGAGCGCTTCGAGCGCCGCTACGGCAAGCGCCGCAAGAGCTCGAAGGCGGCCACGTCCGACGCCGCAGAGTGACCGGGGACGGTCGGATCCCAGCGGAATTCGACCGTCGTGTGTGCCGGTGTCCCGTCGGGGGACGCTGACACGTGGCGCTCGGCGAAGCTCAACGGGCGGAGCTGCTGCGCGCGCAGCTCGGTGCACTCGTCCGCGACCTGGCCGACGGACCGTGCGAACCGCTGACCGTCGGGGCCCATGCCGCCGCAACCGTCGGCTCCACGGCGTTCGTGCTGTCGCAGACCGCGGACGCCGGGACGCTCGCCGGTGCGATCGCGTGGTCGCTGCGCCAGGACGCCGAGCGGCTGACCCTGTTCCTCGACGACCTCGGCGGTGACGTCGCCCGGCTGGCGAGCTACTTCAGGCTGCCGGTGGAGGTCCGCGTGGTCCGGGCCGCGTCGTCAGAGGTCGCAGCGCCGACGCCGCTGCCGGATCACCTCCCGGCGGTGACCGACCCGGAGCTCGAGGCACAGCTCGAAGCCGCCGGCCTGGAGGTCGTGGTCGAAGACGGAGTGGTGCGCGGCGAGGTCCGTGGGCTCGAGGTCGCCCGCCTCGTCGTGTGGCCGACCGAGACCGGAGGTGACGGACTGGTGCATCTGGAGGCGGGGGTCGGACGGTTCGACCGGGACGCAGTCGTCGCGATGCACCAGGGAGAGCCGCCGACGACCACGCTGGCCCGGTCCGTCTCCATGGTCCGCGCCGAGCGCGTGCCGGGTGCGGGCACGCATCCGCTGGCACGCCTGGCCCGCGAGAGGTGGCTGCGTCGTTCGGTGATCGAGCATCCCGAGCTCGTCGGTGCCACCGAGCTACGTGCGGTCGAGACGACCGTCCGCCGTGACAGCGTCCGCGACGTGTCGCCCGCCGCCGCGCTGGGCACCTCGACTGCGGGTGCGCCGGTGCTCGTCGTGTGCTCGACCGGCGCGGATCTCTCGTTCGTGCCCGTCGCAGCCGACACGCGAGCCTGGTTCGACCCGACCGCCGAGCTCGTCCTCGTCGTGCCCGAGCGCGACCGTCTCGTGACCCTCGAGCGCCTGTGCGAACTGCTCGTCGAACCGGGGACGGTCGTCGCTGTCGCGGAGCCGTGGTCGTCGTGAGCGATCCGTCCCTGCTCGGCCGTGTCGAGGGACTTGCCCGGGAGCTGGCCGAGACCGAGGCCCGCCTCGCCGATCCGGACGTCGTGGCCGATCGACACCGGTACGTGGAGATGACCCGTCGCTACCGGAGCCTGCAACCCATCGTGGAGCGGGCGACGGAGCTGCGCGCTGCGACAGCGGACCTCGCTGAGGCGGAGGAGCTGCTCTCCGGTGCCGAAGGAGCCGAGCGCGAGGACTGGCGAGCCGAGGTCGTCGCCGCCCGTGACACGATCGAACGACTCGAGTCGGAGCTGAAGATCCTGCTGCTGCCGCGTGATCCAAACGACGAACGGGACGTCATCGTCGAGATCCGCGGTGCCGAGGGAGGAGAGGAAGCCAACCTCTTCGCCCGTGACCTGCTCGAGATGTACCGGGGGTTCGCCGCCCGGCGCGGCTGGACCGTCGAGGTCCTCTCCGCGTCGCCGTCGGACCTCGGCGGCCTCAGCGAGGTCGTCGTGCGCATCGCGGGTGACGGCGTGTGGTCCCGGATGAAGTTCGAGGCGGGTCCTCACCGCGTGCAGCGCGTGCCGGTCACCGAGTCGCAGGGACGGGTCCACACCTCATCGGCGACGGTCGTGGTGCTGGCGGAGGCCGACGAGGTCGACGTCGAGATCGACCCCGCTGATCTGCAGGTCGACGTGTTCCGGTCCTCCGGGCCGGGAGGGCAGTCGGTCAACACGACGGACTCCGCTGTGCGGATCACGCACCTGCCGACCGGTCTCGTCGTGTCGATGCAGGACGAGAAGAGCCAGATCCAGAACCGGGCCAAGGCCCTGCGCGTCCTGCGGTCACGACTGCTGCGGATCGAGCAGGAACGGGCGGCCGCGGAGGCGTCCGGTCAGAAGCGGGCGCAGATCGGCGGTGGTGGGCGCAGCGAGAAGATCCGCACGTACAACTTCAAGGAGAACCGCGTGACCGATCACCGCATCGGGATGACCGTCCACTCGCTCGATCGTGTGCTGGCCGGTGAGCTCGACGGCATCAGCGACGCGCTGGTCACCGATGAGCAGACCCGACGGCTCGCGGAGCTCGGGTGAGCGACCCGACCGTGTCGTGGCGTGAACTGCTCGAGGGGGTCCGCCGGCGTCTCGAGTCCGCCGGACTCACGGATGCCGTCGCGGACGCACGGCGCATCGTCGCCGAGGCGGCCGGAGTCTCCGACGTCGAGCTGGCACTCCACCTCGGTGAGCCGGCGACCGTCGGCGGCGTCGCCCGACTCGACCGGATGGTGGAACGCCGGGCTGCTGGCGAACCGCTGCAGTACGTGCTCGGCCACTGGGCGTTCCGTTCGCTCGACCTCATGGTCGACCCACGCGTCCTCATCCCGAGACCGGAGACCGAACACGTGGTGACCGTCGCACTCGACGAGCTCGACCGGCTCGGAGGCACCGACCGCAGCACCACCGTGGTCGACCTGGGCACGGGTTCGGGTGCGATCGCGCTGTCGATCGCGGTCGAACGGGTGCGGACGACGGTGTGGGCGACCGATCTCAGCGGCGACGCACTCGCTGTCGCGCGTGCCAACCTCGTCGGCATCGGGCGCCCGGGCGCTCGGGTGCGCATGGAGCAGGGCGAGTGGTTCTCGGCGCTGCCCGATGATCTCCGTGGCACGATCGACCTGGTCGTGTCGAACCCGCCGTACGTCCCCGATGACGTCGAGCTGCCCGACGAGGTGGCCGGTTGGGAACCGTCGACCGCGCTGTTCGCAGGGACCGACGGGCTCTCGTCGCTGAGACGGATCCTCGGCGATGCGCCCGGGTGGCTGCACGCGGCGGGGACCGTCGTGTGCGAGCTGTCACCGGAGCAGGCCGACGCTGCCGCTGAGGTGGCCGCCGAGCGGTTCGCGGAGGTGGAGCTCGTCGAGGACCTGACCGGTCGGACGAGGGCGGTCGTCGCCCGCCATCCCGGAACGGGTCAGGGGGTCAGGGGATGACGAGGATCTTGGCGTGGGCGTCGGGATCGCCGAGCGCTTCGAACGCTGCGGGAACACCGTCGAGGTCGACGTGGCCGGTGATCATCGGCGAGACGTCGATCTCGCCTTCGGCGATGCGCCGGAGGGTCGTCTGGAACTGCAACGGGTCGTAGCCGAACACGAACTGCAGGTTGAGCTCCTTCACCACGGCGATCCCCGGCCGCACGACATCGGGTTCCATGCACACACCGACGACCAGCACCTGCGCGCCGGCGGGTGCCTCACCGATCGCCGCGTCGAGCATGCCAGGCACGCCGACCGCCTCGAAGATCACGAGCGATCGCGATCCGTCGACGCGCCGCCACGCTGCGATGGCCGGTTCCTCGGACGGGTCGACCACCTCCGTCGCGCCCATCGTGGTCGCCAACGCACGGCGGGTGGGAGAGAAGTCCGCAGCGACGATCGTCTCGACGCCAACGAGGCGCAGCGCTGCGATCACCGCGAGCCCGACCGGTCCGCAGCCGAGCACCACCGCAGCATGGCGGGGGGTGACGCGGCTCATCTCCACGGCGTGCAGTCCCACCGCCATCGGTTCGGTCAGCGACGCCAGTTGCGGATCGAGGCCGTTGGGGACCTTCATCGGGAGCACGTCGCTCAGCACGAGCTGTTCGCCGAAGCCACCCGGGTAGAGGTTCGAGTACCCGACGGCGTGGACCCCACCGGCGTCCATCACCACCGGGAGCGACACGACGACGTCGCCGACGGCGCAGTTGCCGACGTTGTCGCCGACCTCGAGCACCCGAGCGGTGAACTCGTGGCCCATCACGACGTCACGTGACGGGTCCATCACCGTCGGGGTGATCCCTCCGTCGCTGACCGCGCTCGACATCTCGACGAGCTGATCCGCGTGTCCCAGCGCGTGCAGGTCCGATCCGCAGATGCCGCACGCCAGCGTCTGGGCGAGCACCTGGCCGGGCTGCAGCTGGGGCACTGCCACATCGTCGACGACCAGTCCACCTGAACGCATGACGACGGCTCGCATCGGATCTCCCTGTCGTGTCGACGTACCCCTGCACGGCGACAGTAGTGTGCCGGATGGCGGGACCGTTCCGATCCGGGGAGACGACCATGGCCCACAAGAGCGACCAGGACGTGACGTGGTTGTCGTCGGTGCCGTTCTTCGAGAGCTTCTCCGGTGACGATCTGCGTCGTGTCATCGAGCTGTCGAACCGGATGGACGCTGCTGCAGGCGCCGTGCTCATGGACCAGGGCGATCCCGGCACGGACTGCTTCGTGATCGTGGACGGGGAGGCGAGCGTGTACGTGCGGGGTGAGCACATCGCCTCGTTGGGACCGGGCTCGATGGTGGGGGAGATGGCCCTCATCGATCACCGGCCGCGGACGGCGACGGTGGTCGCGGATACCGACATGTCGCTCCTGCGGTTCAGGACGAGCGCATTCCGGACACTCCTCGACGAGATGCCGAAGGCCTCCGAGCGGGTGATGACAGCGCTTCGCACGCGCCTCGAGCGGACCGAGGTCGGCTCGTGAGCGCCGCGGTGATGCGCATCGCCGTCGGTGCCGATCACGCAGGGGTCGACCTGAAGGACCTCCTCGCCGTGCACCTGACCGAGCGGGGCATCGAGGTCGTGGACCTGGGCACCCACGGACACGACAGCGTCGACTACCCCGACTTCGGCGCAGCGGTCGGTCGGGCCGTCGCGAGCGGGGAGGTCGACCTGGGAGTCTGCGTGTGCGGCACCGGCATCGGCATCGGCATCGCCGCCAACAAGATCCGCGGCATCCGTGCAGCGACGGTGCACGACCACACTTCGGCACGACTCGCCCGGGAGCACAACGACGCGAACGTCCTGTGCCTCGGACAACGACTCGTGGGACACGAGGTCGCCAAGGACGCGGTGGACGCCTGGCTCGACGCCGAGTTCCAGGGTGGTCGACACGTCGGTCGGGTCGCGAAGCTGAGCGCGCTCGACGACGAGCTCCACTGACCCATCACTCATCGACACCGACCGACAGGATGACCGTCCCCATGCCCTGGCCCACTTCGCCGGACACCGAAATCACCGAGCTGATCGACCGTGAGGTCGAACGACAGAACAGCGGGTTGCAGCTCATCGCCTCGGAGAACTTCACCTCGCCCGCTGTGATGTCGGCGGTCGGATCGGTCCTGACCAACAAGTACTCGGAGGGCTACCCCGCGAAGCGCTACTACGGCGGGAACCAGGTCATCGACGAGATCGAGGACCTGGCACGGCGTCGGGTGTGCGATCTGTTCGGCGCGGATGCCGCCAACGTGCAGCCCCACTCCGGAGCCAACGCCAACCTGGGTGTGTACCTCGCCCTGCTCGACGCCGGTGACACGGTCCTCGGGCTGAGCCTCGACCACGGCGGCCACCTCACCCACGGCTCGCCGGTCAACATCTCGGGACGCTTCTACGACTTCGTGTCCTACGGCCTCACCCCGAGCGACGAGCGCCTCGACCTCGATCAGCTCCGTGACCTGGCGAAGCAGCACCGTCCGAAGATGATCGTCGCCGGTGCGACCGCGTACCCGAGGATCATCGACCCGGAGCCGATCCGGGAGATCTGCGACGAGGTGGGTGCGCTGTTCCTCTTCGATGCCGCGCACGTCGCGGGTCTCATCGCCGGTGGGGTCCACCCGAACCCTGTGCCGCACGCGGATGTCGTAACCTTCACGACCCACAAGACGCTCCGCGGTCCCCGCGGTGGGTGCATCGTGTCGCGCGCCGAGCACGCGGCAGCCATCGACAAGGCGATCTTCCCGGGACTGCAGGGCGGACCGCTCGAACACGTGGTCGCCGGCAAGGCCGTCGCGTTCCGTGAGGCTGCGGACCCCGAGTTCGAGGCGTACGCGCACCAGATCGTGGCGAACGCCGTGGCGCTGGCCCAAGGGCTGGGGGAGCGGGGGTTCCGACTCGTGTCCGGCGGTACCGAGAACCACCTCATGTTGATCGACCTGCGGAGCTTCGACGCGGAGCTGACCGGCAAGGAGGCGCAGAACGCGCTCGACGACGCCGGCATCACGCTCAACAAGAACACAGTTCCCGACGATCCCCGCTCACCGTTCGTGACCTCGGGTCTGCGGATCGGGACTCCTGCGGTGACCACGCAGGGTATGCGTGAGACGGAGATGGCCCAGATCGCGGATATCATCACCCGGGTGCTGCGCGACACGGGTGACACCGCTGAGATCGCGGCGGTCCGCGCCGAGGTCCGCGGGCTCTGCGACCGCTTCCCGGTCTATCGCTGAGCGCTCCGGCGCTGCCGTGCCGGGACACGGCGACGAGGGCGGGCCGGGCGGGGAGCGCCAGGGCGGTGGTCAGCGACCAGGTGTCGGCGTGGTACCGGGCGAGCCGGGCG
>CAYSCB010000147.1:0-7444 GCA_964429335.1 uncultured Aquihabitans sp. | reverse complement strand
CAGACCGCCGCCCTGACGAGCGATCACCGCTCCCTGGAAGACCTGGACACGCTCCTTGTTGCCCTCGATCACCTTCACGTGCACCTTCAGGGTGTCGCCGGGGGCGAACTCGGGGATGTCGGTGCGCAGGCTGGCCCGGTCGATGAGGTCGGTCGTCTTCATGCGGAGATCTCCTGGGAGCGCCGTCGGAACGGACCGCATCCGGCGGCCCTGGCGCACAGCGGGCCGATGATAGTGGAGGACGCCACCGCGCCGAAACCGCCGAGGCCGAGTTGCGGTGGTCAGCCCGTTCAGCGGGCCTGCCGGTACCCGGTGACGGTCGGCAACGAGATCGATGCGTGGGACACCGCCAGCGTTCCGCCGAGGCGTGGTGTGGCATAGAGGGTGGTGGTGGCGACGATCTGCAACTCGAGCTGCGACGACGGCGAGACCGCCTGGCCGATGATCTCGAGTGGGACGGTCACGCTGTGCTCGGCACCGTCGAGGACGAGCGGCACCGGTGTGATCTGGTTGCCGACCACGATGCCGGCCGCCCGATCGACGACCTGGGCGAACGCCCGCGTCGGCCGATCACCCGGCGGGGTCGTCCCCGAGTAGGTGAGCTCGAGTTGCGGCGCACCGAGCACCAGCGCATCACGGCCCACAGGAATGGGGATCGAGATCGCCCGAGTGGCCGGTGAGGGGATGATCTCCCCGGCGACGCCTGCGATCACGTCCGACTTGTCCGGCGGGACCGTCGCAGGGCCCGAACCGCCGTCGGCCTCGAGCTGCAACGTGCCTGAGCCGGCCGCTTCGATCGGTGGACCGGCCGGCATCGGGTAGTCGTCCGCGGTGTAGCGCGCTCCGGTCTGGTCCATGACGTCGACGCGCGGACCGACCTCGACGGAGCTGTCCCGCTTCACCCAACGGTCGAGCCAGGAAACGATCCGTCGCACCATGCGGTCCTCGTCACCCTTGTCGGTGAGGCAGGTGCCGTGGCCACCGCAGTACCAGTACATCGACGTCGGCGTCCCCGCCTCGGTGATCATCCGGTAGTTGGTCACGTCCTCATCCAGGGTGAACAGGGTGTCGACCGTGCCGCCGACGATCATCGTGGGCGCGGTGATCCGCTTCACGAGCTCACCCGGTCCCCGTGCGGCGAACCACTCGACGTCCTGCGCTGACAGGACGCCGGTCGTCGCGGCGCGTTGCGTCGCTTCGGTGATGTGAGGGTCGAGCGACGCCTGCGACGCGACGCCTACCAGGATGGACGCCCAGCCCATCTTGATCGTCTCGGCCTTGTAGAGGCTGGTCACGAGCGAGTGCCACGCGATGATCGGCACGATCGCGTCGACACGGCAGTCGATCGCGGCGGTGACGAACTGGATGCCCCCGCCGTAGGAGCCCCCGACCATGCCCGAACGTGGATCACCGGGCCCGTCGACCA
This sequence comes from uncultured Aquihabitans sp., assembly GCA_964429335.1. Taxonomy (GTDB): domain Bacteria; phylum Actinomycetota; class Acidimicrobiia; order Acidimicrobiales; family Microtrichaceae; genus Dermatobacter. The sequence goes on along the minus strand of CAYSCB010000147.1, from coordinate 6,018 downwards.
GTGCAGCCGGTTGCGCCGCCACCCACGTCAACAGCTGCTGCACGTCCCGTGCCTCGTGATCGACCGAATCGACCGTCGCCTGACCGGTCGAGGCACCGAAGCCCCGTGGATCCCAGGTGAGGACGTTGTAGCCGGCGTTGCGGAGGGTCGCGATGGTCACCGCGCCGAGCACGCCGACCGCGTCGACGTCGGTGTCGCCCGCCATCCCCCACCCGGGCCCCATGAGGACCGTCGGCGACGGCGCCGTCGGCGAGCCGACGGGGAACCAGTGCGCACGGATCCTGGTCCCGTCGAAGGAGGTGATGTCGACGTCGCTCGCCGAGCCCGGCACCGGCGCCGCCGCGACCTCCTGAGCAACGTCCGGCTCGCATGCGACGGGAGCCGTCGTGGTCGGCTGTGTCGTCGGTGTGCCGGCGGCAGTCGACCTGCCTTCGCCGGTGCTGCACGCGCCCGAAGCGACCGCCGCGACGGTCACCGCCACGACCGACAACGCCCTCCAGTGCGAACAAGGACGGCGAGACGACATCAGGTACCTCCGGTGTCGGCGACGTCGAAGCAGAACTCCGCCAGCAGACGTCGGTCGTCGTCGGTCAGCCCACCACGCGCTGCGATGAGGTCGGGACGGTGCTGAGCAGTCCGGGCCAGCGATGCGGCGCGTCGCCAGCGGGCGACCCGGCCGTGGTCGCCGGAGCGCAGCACGTCGGGTACCTCCCAGCCCCGGAACTCCGCGGGGCGGGTGTACTGCGGGTGCTCCAACAACCCGTCGGCGAACGACTCCTCCTCGGCGGAGGTGTCGTTGCCCATCACTCCGGGGACCAGCCGTCCGACCGCCTCGAGCACGACCATGGCCGCCACCTCACCGCCGGCGAGCACGACGTCGCCGATGGACAGCTCGTCGTCGACGAGGTGGGTCCGGACCCGGTCGTCGACGCCTTCGTAGCGTCCGCACAGCAGTGAGAAGCCGTCGAGTGCTGCGAGCTCGCGCGCCATCGCCTGGTCGAGCCGGCGACCACCCGGACCGAGGAGGAAGAGGGGCCGGGGCGGTTGCTCGCGCTCGACGATGTCGAACAGCGGACCGGGTGTCAGCACCATGCCCGCTCCACCACCGAACGGTGCGTCGTCGACGGTGCGGTGCACGTCGGTGGTGACCTCACGTGGGTCGTGGACGCGGATGTCGAGCACAACCCGCTCCTGCGCCTTGCCGAGGAGGCTCATCGAGGCGATGTCCCGGATCATGTCCGGGAAGATCGTGATGACGTCGATGCGCACGACCAGCCGACCGGGCTCAGGTCCCGAGCTCGAAGAGACCGTCGGGCACGTCGACGTGCACCGTGCCCCCAGTCGGGCCGTCGACGACGAACACGACCGGGACGAGCGCACCGTTGTCGAGCACCAACAGGTCGGCAGCGGGGTTGTCCTGCACCGCGGTGACGACTCCGCGCTCGATCCCGTCCGCGCTGACGACACGACACCCGACGAGGTCGTGGACCCACAGCTCGTCGGGGTCCTCCAGCGGCTCGGCGCGCAGCTCCAGCCCGCGGAGCGCCTCGGCGGCCGACCGGTCACGGTGACCGGCGAAGGTCACCAACCAACGGTCGCCGTGCGGTCGCGAGGACTCGACGACCAGGTCGCCGACATCGGAGCTGAGCACCGAACCCGGATCGAGTCGTTCCGTCCGGTTCGACACGAGCACCACGTTGACCTCGCCGCGGAGGCCATGGGCCTTGGCGATCCGACCGATCTCCAGCAGAGGCAGGTCGTCGCCCACGCGAGCCCGAGACGTGCTCAGTCGAGGAACTCGACGTCGATCTCGACGCCGTCACGTGCCGCTCCGGCCCGGGTGACGGTGCGGATCGCGTTGGCCATCCGGCCGCGCTTGCCGATGATCCGGCCCATGTCGCCGTCAGCAACACGGAGGTTGACCTGCGTGCGACGGGTCGACTCGTCGATGTCGACACGGACGCCGTCGGGGACGTCGACCAGCGACTTCGCGATGTGCTCCAGCACGGCGGCCGCGTGCTCCGGTCGTGGCGACGCGTCCGTGGCGCCCTCTGGGGACGCTTCGTCGGTCACTTGCCGGCCTTGGCGGACTGGAACTCGTCCCAGGCCCCGGAGATCTGCAGGAGCTTCTGGACCCGCTCGGAGGGCTGGGCGCCCTTGCGCAGCCAGTCGACGGCCTTGTCGTTGTCGACGGTCAACGCGGACGGCTCACGCCGCGGATCGTAGGTGCCCACGACCTCGATGAACCTGCCGTCACGCGGCGAACGGGAGTCGGCGGCGACGATGCGGTACGTGGGCTGCTTCTTCTTGCCCATCCGCATGAGGCGGAGTCGAACGGCCACAGGGGATTCCTTCTTCTACTGGTCAACGGGTCGGCTTCGGATGTCTGGGCCACCGGTCGGGCGCGCAGCGGCGCTCGGGCCCAGGGCAGCGGTCCATCTTGGTCGCCGCGGCCGGCGGAGGCAAGCTCCCCCACTGCGGACCCGGCGCAGCACGGCGTTCAGCTGAGCTTCGGGAAGCCGCCGCCCTTGGGGAGCTGCGCCTCCATCTCCTCCAGGGTGGGCAGCGCGAACGCCGCCTTGTTGACCTTGGCAGGCCCCTTGGCGGTGACCCGTCCGCCCTTCTTGCCCTTCTTGGAACCGCCCTTGCGGCCGGCCTTGCTGCGACGGGGGGTCTTGCCCATCTCCTTCATCATCTGGCGCATCTGCTTGAACTGCGTGATGAGCGTGGTCACCTCGCCCGCCGAGGTGCCCGACCCACGGGCGATCCGGGTGCGACGGGAGCCGTCGATGATGTCCGGTTCGACGCGCTCCGCCGGGGTCATCGACTTGATGATCGCCTCGACATGAGCCAGCTGCCGATCGTCGATCTCGACGTCGCGCACCTCCTTGGGCACGCCGGGCAGCATCGACATGATCCCCGACAGAGGACCCATCTTCTTGATGGCCTGCATCTGGTCGAGGAAGTCGTCGAGGGTGAACGTGCCGTCCAGGAGACGTGCAGCGGCGGCCTCGGCCTCCTCCTGTTCGAACGCCGTCTCCGCCTTCTCGATGAGGGTCGCCAGGTCCCCCTCGCCCAGGATGCGCCCGGCGAGGCGGTCCGGGTGGAACAGGTCGAAGTCCTCGATCTTCTCGCCCGTCGAGGCGAAGGCGATCGGACGCCCGACGACCTCCTTGACCGACAGGGCCGCACCACCGCGGGCGTCGCCGTCGAGCTTGGTGAGGATGACGCCGTCGAGCTCCAGCGTCTCGTGGAACGACTCGGCGACGGTGACCGCGTCCTGGCCGGTCATGGCGTCGATGACCAGGAACGTGTAGTCGGGGTCGAGCGAGTCGGAGATCCGCCGGACCTGGTCCATCATCTCGGCATCGATGGCCAGACGACCGGCGGTGTCCACGATGAGGACGTCACGGCCCCGACTCCGGGCCTCCTCGACCGCGCCCTGCGCGACCGCGACCGGATCGCCCGCACCGGACGCGACGACGTCGTCGGCGGCGGACCAGACCGGCACGTCGATCTGCGCGCCGAGCGTGCGCAGCTGCTGCACCGCAGCGGGACGCTGCAGGTCGGCACCGACGAGGATCGGGTTGCGACCCTGGGTCTTGAACCAGCGGGCGAGCTTCGCGGAGTTGGTCGTCTTGCCGGAACCCTGGAGGCCAGCCATCAGAACGATCGTCGGCGGATTCGATGCGTCGGTGATCCGCAGCGTCTCGCCACCGAGGGTCTCGGTCAGCTCCTCGAGGACGATCTTCTTGACCTGCAACGCCGGGTTCAGCGCCTTGGACAGGTCCTCGCCGACAGCGCGCTCACGGATGCGGGCCTGCAACGAATGGACCACGGTGAGGTTGACGTCGGCTTCGAGGAGGGCGAGGCGGATCTCGCGCAGGACCTCGTCGACATCGGACTCCGACAGGCGGCCCTTGCCGCGCAGGCGTGTGAAGATCCCGTCGAAGCGATCGGACAGTGACTCGAACATCGGCAGGCAACGCTACCGGGCTCCGACGACGGCCCGGCAACCGCCGTTCCGACGACGTCCGGCGCCGAGGCCGGGAATGGCGGTGCTGCAACGTGGCGTTGGAACCGGCGTGCATCTCGACATCTACTCCGACGTGATCTGCCCGTGGTGCTACCTGGGCTCACGTCGCGTGGCTGCCGCCCTCGAGCGCTTCGGTGACCTCCATCCCGACGAGCCGGTCACCCTGCGCTGGCGGGCCTACGAGCTCGATCCCGGTGCACCCGCCGAAGCGCGACCGATGCGGCCGGTGATCGAGCGCAAGTACGGCCCCGGGGCCTTCGACTCCATGACCGCACGACTGACGACCCTCGGCGCCGCCGACGGCATCGACTACCGCTTCGAGCAGACCCAACGAGTCAACACCTTCGACGCGCACCGTCTCGTCGCATGGGCGAGCTCGTCGGACACATCGACCGTGGGAGGGCCGGCGGACCGCCTCGTCGATCGTCTCTTCCACTCGTACTTCACCGAAGGACGCAACGTCGCAGATCACCCGACCCTCGTCGGGATCGCCCGCGAGGTCGGACTCGACGCTGATGCGGCAGGTGAGGTGCTGGGATCCGGTGCCTTCGCCGACGACGTTCGCGCCGACGAGGCGGCGGCACGGGAACACGACATCACCGGCGTCCCCGCAGTGGTGGTGAACGGCCGGGCCCTCGTCCCCGGCGCCCAGGACGTCGACACGTTCCTCCGCGTGTTCGAGCGGGTCGCGACCGACGCCTGACCCGGATCCGGTCGGGTCGTGCCCGGTCGACGTCTAGCCTCGCCGGCGTGGCTGATGACGGCGTCGCCGACACCGCGGCGACGCCGGTGCTGTTGACCCCGGGTCCCCTCACCACCTCCGAGCGCACCCGTCGCGCCGCGACGACCGACCTCGGATCCTGGGACCGCGAGTTCAACGACCTGACCGCTGATGTCCGCCGTCGGCTCGTGGCGGTGGCCGACGCGACCCGGGACCTCTCCTGCGTCCCGATGCAGGGCTCGGGCACCTTCTCGGTCGAGGCGGCCGTGCGCACGCTCGTTCCCCCCGGCGACACGATCGTGGTCGTCGTCAACGGCGCCTACGGCCGGCGCATCGCGACGATGGCAGCACAGGCGGGACGTGACGTCGTCATCGTCGAGGGGCCCTGGGACGAGGCACCCGACCTCGACGCTGTCGCCGAGGTGCTCGACGGGCACCCCGAGGCGTCACACGTCGCGGTCGTGCACTGCGAGACATCCACCGGCCTGCTGAACCCGGTGGCCGATCTCGCCGATGTCGCAGCAGCCGCCGGCCGTCGCCTCGTCGTCGACGCGATGAGCAGCTTCGGCATCCTCGACCCGGCGATCGACCATCCAGCCGTCGACGCGGTCGTCGCAGCGTCCGGCAAGTGCCTGGAGGGCCTGCCCGGCATGGGGTTCGTCCTGCTCCCTCCCGGGGTGCTCGCGGCAGCCGCCGGGACCTGTGACTCGTTGTCGCTCGACCTCGCGGATCAGGACGCGTACATGCAGCGCACCGGACAGTGGCGCTACACGCCGCCGACCCACGTCGTCGCGGCCCTGCGTGAGGCGCTCGTGCAGTACGACGAGGAGGGTGGCGCCGCTGCCCGCCTCGCCCGCTACACCGACAACAGCCGGACGCTGTCGGCAGGCATGGCCGCGCTCGGGTTCCGCCAGTACCTGTCCGAGCACCTGCGGACGCCGATCATCCACACGTTCCACGCGCCCGGGCACCCGGCGTGGTCGTTTCCGATCTTCTACGAACTGGTGCGCGACAGCGGCTACGTCCTGTACCCCGGGAAGCTCACCACCGAGGAGACGTTCCGGGTCGGCTGCATCGGAGCGATCACTCCCCCCGTCCTCGACTGCGCGGTCACCGCGATCCACGATGCACTGACCGGGATGGGGATCGACACGCCGCTGCCGGATGCCATGGGCACCACAGGAGGGCTGCCATGAGGCCCGAGATCGTGGGCATGGACATGCCCGGCACGACCGGCTCCGACGACGGGCTCGTGGTGTCC